>RFIQ01000288.1 GCA_003695565.1 Planctomycetota bacterium
CGCGCCTTGAAGCGATTCAATGCACAATTCCAGAGTCGCAAGATCGGCAAGTACTACCTGGCGGTGGTCGAGTCGGATATGGAGGTAGGGCAGCCATGCCACTGGGAAGATTTCGTGCGCAAAATCCCTGATGCGGCCAGAGCGGAAATCGTGCCCGAGGGACACGAGGGAGCTCGCCACGCCAGGCTGGAAGCGACGGTGCTGGCCACCGCGGAGGGCCTCTCGTTGTTGGGCATCGATCTGGCGACCGGTCGCATGCACCAGATCCGCGTGCAGGCCGCCACGCGCGGTTGTCCGATCGTCGGTGACTGGGTGTATGGAGCCCGGCGCAGGTTGATCGCAGAGCAGATGGGGGCCTCCACTACCGCGCGCGAGCGCAGCATGCGCATCGCTCTGCACGCCCTGCGGTTGGAATTCCATCACCCTCAAACGGCGCGGGGAATGGCTGCCACAGCCCCGGTGCCGGCGCATTGGATCACCCTGCCGGAAAGAATTCGCGCCGTAGCGCAACACAACGCGGAAGAAAGCGCCCGCCGGGTCGGGCGCGGCTGGGAATGGATTTGCGGGTTGTAGGGGCCGCAGCGCCCTGCGGCAGTCCCCCATCGATGCGAAAACCACAGCAATTACAATGTAGCCCTTGTCAGGCGAGCACCTGGAAACACTGTTGGCTGGAATTCTTATGCAATTGAATGAACTGTATACCGACGGGCGTCTCGTATTGTCCTTCGAGCTGTTTCCACCCAAGACGGACGGCGGCATGGAAACCTTGATGCGGTCGGTTCACCGGTTGAATTCCCACCGTCCCGATTTTTTCACCTGCACGTACGGTGCTGGTGGATCGACGCGGGCTCGAACGTTGGAGGTGGCCAGCCGCATTCGCCGCGAGCTTCAGATCCCGGTCGCCTCCCATCTGACGTGCGTCGGATCGACGCGCGATCAACTGCGGGACTATTTGCAGGCAGCGCGGCAAGCGGGCATCGATTACATCGTGGCATTGCGGGGCGACCCGCCTCAGGGCCAGGATCGCTTTACGGCCATTGCAGGCGGCCTGCGATATGCCAATGAACTCGTCGAGTTGATTCGTGCCGAGTTTCCTGAATTCGGCATCCTGGTCGCCGGTTATCCGGAAGTTCATGTCGAGGCTCCCAGCCCCGACGTCGATCTGCAAAACCTGGTGCGGAAGGTCCACGCAGGGGCCGATGTCGTGGTCACGCAATTGTTCTACGACAACGAAGATTTCCTCAGGTTCCGCGATCGCTGCCAGGCAGCCGGGATCCGCATTCCCATCGTGCCCGGGTTGCTGCCCGTGCTCAGTCTGAAACAGGTTCAGCGCATCACGTCGCTGTGCGGTGCCAAGCTGCCGCCGCGATTGGTCGAGCTGCTGTCAGAGCGTGACGATCCGGATTGGCAATTCAACGTGGGGGTTGAACACGCAATTGCGCAGACGGAAGGTTTGATCGAAGCGGGCGTACCGGGCCTGCACTACTACGTACTGAACCGCTCCGACGCCTTCGATCGCATCGTCCAGGCCGTGCCTCATTTGTCCCGGAGTTGAACGCGAACTGTGCCTCGCGTTCTGTCATCGCCGGTCCGCCGACTCCAGCGATCCGGGGGCCGGGCAGTCCCGGCTCGGCCGGCCTAGACCAGGGTATTGCTGGGGAACAGCAGTTGTGGATTGTTGGCCGGCGTTACGACCGGCGGCAGCGAGCTGCCGAAAGCATGGTCGTCATCCAACTTGCGGCGCACTTCCTGGAAGGCGTCTTCCTGGCGGAGAAAAGCATCGACGATGTCCGGATCGAAATGCGTTCCGCGGCTTTCTACAATAATCTTGCGAGCCTGCTGGTGGGGCATGGCATCTTTGTAGACCCGCTTGGTAGTCAACGCGTCGTAGACATCGGCCAAGGCCACGATGCGACCGCACAGGGGAATCTCCGTCCCCCGCAGGCCGTGGGGATAGCCGGTCCCATCGAACTTCTCGTGATGGGTTGCCGCGATATCACGCGCCAACCGCAGATACTCGGCCGATGGGCATGCCGTGTAGGCTGCATCCAGTGTCTGGCAACCGATCGTCACATGCTGCTTCATGATCTCGAATTCTTCCGGCGTCAACTTGCCGGGTTTCAGCAGGATATGGTCCGGTATGCCGACCTTGCCGATGTCGTGCAAGGGGCTGGTTAGAAAAATGGCGCGAATGAAATCGCTATCGATCTCGTTTTCATATTTGGGAGTGCGGCTCAATTCCTGAGCCAGCAATCGGGAATACTCGCGCATACGTTCCAGATGAGCGCCAGTGTCGCTGTCCCGCGATTCGGCCAGCTTCGCCATCGAGAACACGATCAAGTCGCGATTCTCCAGCGATACGATACGTCGGGCGGTATTCAGCCGCACGTGCAGCTCGACAGGATCGAACGGTTTGCTCAGAAAATCGTCCGCGCCGGCCTGCAATCCGCGCACCAGATTCTCGGTTCCGCCCAACGCGCTGAGCAAGATAATGTAAACGTACTCGCCCAGACGCCGAGAGCGTAGTTTCTCGCAAAGCTCGATGCCGCTCATGCCGGGCATCTGCCAGTCGGAGATGACGATGCGAAAATCGCCGAAACAGACCATCTCGTAGGCTGTTTGGCCGTCCTCGGCGGTATCGACAACGAAACCCATGTCGGTCAGCACCGCCTGCAACATATCCCGGCATAGAGGATCATCATCCACCACCAAAATCTTAGGCGCGTGGTCATTGCCTTGCGTCATGATGCCACCTCCTCCTCGCTCTGGCTGGCCTCCGTTCCCGCCACGCTGGCAATCATGCGCTCGACTCGATCGAGCTCGTGAAACAGCTCCGTGGCGCAATCGGATATCTGGTTGGGATCACCGAAGCGAGCGACGTCCTCGAATTGGGCCGCAATCTGGGAAAGAGGCTTGGCAGCGACGGTTGCCGAAGCGCCCTTGACCTTATGAGCGAGCTGGGCAATGCGTTCCAGGTCACGGCTGGCTACCGCTTCCTGCAATTGCTGGCAATCGGCATGGATGCCAGCCCGAAAACTAGTCAGCATGCATTCCATCAGATCGACGCGCCCCAAGCATCGAGCCAGGAACGCATCCAATTCAATGGGTGGTTCGGTACGGGTGGGAATGGTAGTCATCGTTATTTTGCAATCTTCCTGAATGCGGTGCGTGGGGCATGTTCGTACCTGGGTCTGTGAAATAGTTACTGGCAGGGGGCAATACCGTCAGAACCATAGAACGTTATTTGCAACCAGTCAAACAATCCGCTGGTCGGAGGAGGTAGCAGCGCCAATGATTCCGGGCAAGGACTTTCCTAAACGATACAGCCGGCAATACCGCTACGGGCGTTTCCGCGGACGGGCAGCAAGTCCCCGGAAATTCGTCTAGAATGGAGGGCCTCCGATGGCGGGCTTGTACCCGAAGGCCCTAGATCTCTCGATGTGCATTTCTCCTGGAGTTACAGCATGTTTCGCCCAATCATCCGGTGCGCCGTCTTGGTATTCGCTTGTATGCAGCTCCCGGCGTTGGCGGCCGAGCGACCGAACATTCTGTTCATCATGTCCGACGACCATACGTCCCAAGCGGTGGGCGCATACGCTACTGTCCTCAAACCGCTCGATCCGACTCCAACGCTGGACGAGCTTGCACGGGAAGGGATGGTGTTCGACAACGCCTTTTGCACCAACGCGATTTGTACGCCTTCCCGGGCGTGCATCATTACCGGGCAATACGACCATATCAACGGCGTGTTCGATTTGGGCGGACGGATTACACCGGAAAACCAAATGTTGCCGATCCAGATGCGCCAGGCCGGATACCAGACAGCCATTATCGGCAAGTGGCACTTGAAGGAGGAACCCAATTTCGATTACTACAAAGTCCTGCCGGGTCAGGGGAGCTACATGGACCCCGTATTCCGCGTGCAGGGCCCGCGCCCTTGGCCGCAGAACACTGTCAAACATGAGGGACAGCACTCATCGGACGCCATCACGGATTCCACGTTGGAGTGGTTCCGTACTCAGCGCGATCCCGACAAGCCGTTCTTCGTATGCCATCACTTCAAGGCCCCTCACGACTTCTTCGAGAACGCGCCTCGGTATCAATCCTATCTGCGCGATGTGGAGATTCCTGAACCAGCCACTCTGTACGACGTTCCATCTTCATGGGGATCGTTGGCCACCCGTGGATATAACAACGAATTGCGTCCACACATCGGGACATCGATTGGCAAACGGAACCCCCGACGTTCCTACGCGGTCGACCTGTTCCGGCTGTATCCCGAGGAGTTTCCTGCCGATTACGACGTGCAGAGGCTCAGCGAAGACGAGACCACGAAATTGGCTTATCAGGCCTATCTCAAGAAGTACCTGCGTTGTGTCAAGGGCGTGGACGACAACTTGCGGCGGTTGTTCGATTATCTCAAGGCGGAGGGGCTGTACGACAACACGCTGATCATCTACACGGGCGACCAGGGATTCTGGCTGGGCGAGAAGGATTTTCAAGACAAACGCTGGGCCTACGATCCATCCGAACGCATGCCGCTGATCGTGCGGTATCCCCCCGCCATTGCGGCCGGGACGCGCAGCGATGCGATCGTGGAAAACGTCGATTTCCCGGCCCTGATGCTGGACTATGCCGGAGCCGCCATACCGCCCAGCGTGCAAGGCCGTTCGTTTCGACAAATCTGCGAAACGGGCCGCGAGCCCGAAGGTTGGAAGCAGGAGACTTACTATCGCTACTGGATGCACATGGCCCATCATGACAACCCCGGTGAAATGGCGATCCGCACCAAGACCCACAAATTGATCTACTTCTACGGATGCGATTACCAGGGTCAGAATCAGACGCCGCCGGGCTGGGAACTGTACGACCTCGTCAAAGATCCCGACGAACTGGTCAACGTCTACGACCATCCTGACTACATCGAGATACGCGACCAGCTTAAACAGCGGTTGGCCGACCTGCGTTTACGAGTCGGCGACGACGGATCCCACTATCCGCAATGCGAAGCAGTCGTGCAAGAATTCTGGGACTACGACGAGGCAGATCGCGCCAAGGCGATCGAGATCTCGCACGCATTCAAGGCCCGCCGGGAAGCCGAGCTGGCAAAGCGAAAGCCATGATCGAGTCGGCGGTGGGTGTCCCGAGTTTGCCGCCGCCGCTGGCAGGGATTACGACGAACTGCCTGCCCGCCACGGCGTAAGTGCAAGGAGTTGCATAACCGCCGGCCGGCAATGGATACTCCCACACCAGGCGGCCGGTGCGTTTATCCAGTGCATGGAACTTTGCATCGCGAGATCCCCCGACAAACACCAACCCTCCAGCGGTAACGATCGTTCCGCCGAAATTCTCGGTGCCGGTGGGGGGAATGCCCCGCGCCGTGAGCTCGGGATACTCTCCCAAGGGAACTTGCCAAACGATTTCCCCTCGATTCAAATCGATCGCGCTGACCACCCCCCACGGCGGACGGATTGCCGGATACCCTTCGTGGTCCAGAAACTTGTGGTATCCGGTGATGCGATATGGGGCTGCCGACCCGTCGGGCTGGCGGACCAAGGTCAGGACATTGGGAACGTTGTTCGAATTGACGAACAACCAACCACTGGTCGGGTCGAAGGAAGCGCCGGACCAGGTCGCTCCACCGTGAAAACCAGGGGTCACGACGGTCCCTTCTTCGCTGGGAGGCAGAAACGGTTGACCGTATCGCAGGTGCTCCAACCGCTCGAGCACAGCCGCCCGGTTTTCGGGTCCGATGTCGGTGACCTTCTCCAACGTAAAAGTTTGTTCGGCGAACGGTGGCGGTTTGACCGGCACCGGTTGCGTCGGCCAGGCGGCCTCTCCGGGCACGGTAGATGGGGGCGCGGGCACCTCCCGGACATCGAATAACGGCCGGCCGGTTCGGCGGTCAAACAAGAAGACAAAGCCCGTCTTGGTCACCTGCGCCGCCGCCTCGATCCGTTTCCCCTCGTGCACCACCGTCACCAGGTTCGGGTAGACGGGCAAGTCGTGATCCCACAGATCATGATGCAACGTCTGGAAATGCCAAATGCGCTCACCCGTACGTCCATCCAAGGCGATCGTGCAGTTGGCAAACAGATTCTCGCCCGGACGATCGCCGCCATAGAAATCGAAGGCGGCGGAACCCAATCCGGCGAATACCCAGCCGCGCCGCTCGTCGACGCTGAACCCGCCCCACGCGTTGGCTGCACCGCGTCCCTGCCAGGAATCGCCGTGCCACGTCTCGTTCCCATACTCGCCCGGCCGAGGAACCGTATGGAAACGCCACACCTGCCGCCCGGTCCGCACGTCGAATCCGCGGATGTCTCCCGGAGCTGCCGGACCTGGACCTTCCCCGCAAGAAAATCCTACGACCACGACATCGCCGACGATGGCCGGGGCGGACGTCGGTCCGTAGGGCATGCGCGACAAATCCATCTCCAGGTCTTCGCGGAGGTCCTTGACCCCACCGCGGCCGAATCGAGGATCGAGTTGCCCGGTTCGGGCGTCGAGCGAAAACAACCGCCCGTCGGCCGTGCCGTGCAGGATGCGCCGCTGGCCATCGGGTTGGCCATCCGTCCAGTACGCTACGCCTCGATTGACTCCCCCCGAGGCCAAAGGGTAATTTGATTGCCGAAGTTCGGGCAACATCGGATCAAATCGCCATACCTCCGTTCCCGTGGCAGCATCGAGGGCAATTACCTTCAGTTTTCCGGAAGTGACGTACAGCAGCCCATCCACCATCAGGGGTGTACACTCCATGATGCGGGCCTGGCCGGCTGCCAGCTCCCCCGTCTTGTATTCCCAAGCCAACTCCAGGCGGCTCACGTTTTCCAGGTTGATCTGATCCAGGGGCGAGTACCGCATGCCGCCTCGGTCTCCCCCCACGGCGATCCACTGCCCAGCCTCGAGCGCGACCCAGCTCGGCAAGTCATCCGGTGGGCTCCAGGCCGTTTCTTCGGCCCCAAGTCGGATCGACCATCCCATCCACGCCACGGCGCACAAACAAAGCAGTTGGCGGGTCTTCACGGTAGCCCTCCCATCCCCACGTGGAACCTGATCAGGAACTTCTTCGGAGGCAGGGAAAATTGGATTCTCCCTCCGAACGCACCGACACGATGCAAGTCCCAGTGTAGCGAAATGCTTCAGGGCGCGCTTTTTCGCAGCAGCAAAATGCTCGGTTCCGCGCATCAAAAACAGCCTGTCTTGGTGGCAAGCAGAAACTGCGACGGAGCGAATCGGGCGCCTTGCCAAAGGCGTTTCGACCGACGCGAGCCAGCCTCGAAAACGCCCTGCGTCTCCCTACGCACGCGCCGGTCGCCCTGCCGATTCACCCTGCTCTTCTCTGTTCGCGGCCCCGCTGATGCACCAAGACAGGCTTGATTGCGTGATACGCATAGAGCGTGGAAGACAAATCGCGCGCGCCGCCATAATTCGGCATGGCCGGCCTCCGGGGAGTCTGCATCCAGACCCTGGGAGCACCGCCCACCCGACGACGCACGCGGAGATGCAATGGTGTCCTGTTGCACGCTCCGTGCCATCCGGACCACGTCCTTGGCAGCGACCGGTTCCCGGTGCGCCCAATCGGATGATTTTTTCATATTGACAGCGCCCGAAACGCAGGACGAAGCTAATTTGGAAGGAGAGGGGATGCGCAGGTCGCTCCTCGTGCCGGTCGGCAAGGCCTCCCATTCGATGCAACCGATTCAGGCGGTCAGCCCGAGCCGCAGTGAAAACGCACGAACATCAGAAGTTTGGATATTGAGCCATGTGTGGAATCGTGGGATACGTCGGTCATCGCCGGGCGGACGCGTTCTTGCTGAACGGCTTGCAACGACTGGAGTATCGCGGATATGACAGCGCAGGGATCGCCACATTGCGTCCCTCTGATTCGATCCGCACGGTCAAGGTGGCGGGGCGCGTGTCGGAACTGGAATCGGCGGTGCGGCAACAGACCTTCGTCGGCGACGCCCCAGCCACGTTGGGCATCGGCCACACCCGCTGGGCCACGCACGGGCCAGCTACGCAGGAGAATGCCCATCCGCATCTGGGCGGCGATGGCATCATCGCCTTGGCCCACAACGGCGTGATCGAGAATTTCGAAATGCTCAAGGCGGAGTTGGAGGCGAAGGGATACCGTTTCAAATCCCAGACCGACAGCGAAGTGATCGCCCACCTGGTCGCCGACCATCTGGCCGCAGCCGGTTCCGATTCCAGTGTGGCCGGTTGCCTCGAAGCGGTGCAGCAAACCGTGGCTCGCCTGCGCGGTACTTACGGGTTGGTCATCCTGTTCCGGGACTTTCCCGATTTGCTCATCGCAGCCCGTTGTGGTAGCCCGTTGGTGATTGGCGTGGGGAAGAACGAACAGTTCATCGCCAGCGACACATCGCCATTGGTCGGCTGCACCGAACGGATCATCTATCTGGCCGACCACCAAATCGCCGTGATCCGACCCGACAACATCCAAGTCCTCCATCGGGATCAGGGTCGGGTGCGCCCGGAGATCCAGAAACTGGCTCAGGATTCCCAGGAAGTCGCCTTGGAGGGCTTCGATCACTACATGCTCAAGGAAATCTACGAGCAACCGAAGTCGATTCAAAACGCCTTGCGCGGGCGCATCGATAACGACAATGCGACCGCCAAATTCGGCGGGCTGAACCTGACCACGGGACAGTTGCGAGCGGTCCAGCGGATCATCCTCACCGCGTGCGGAACGAGCTGGCATTCCGCTTTGGTCGGCGAGTACTTGATCGAAGAGTTGGCTCGCATCCCCGTCGAAGTCGAATATGCCAGCGAACTGCGGTACCGCAATCCGCCCATCGACCCCAGCACGATCGTGTTCGGCATCACGCAGAGCGGCGAGACGGCGGACACGCTGGCTGCCCTGCGGGAAATGAAACGCAAGGGACACCACACCTTGGCGATCTGCAACGTGATCGGCAGCAGCATCGCCCAGGAAGCCGACGGGGGCATTTACTTGCACGCTGGCCCGGAAATCGGCGTGGCCTCCACCAAGGCATTTACCAGCCAGTTGACCGTGCTGGCCATGCTGGCCCTCTACTTCGGTCGGCTGCGGCACGTCAGCTTCGAAGCGGGCCAGCGCATCATCGCGCAACTCGAACGACTCCCGCGCGCCGTCGAACAGGCACTGGAATGCCACCACCAAGTCAAGACGATTGCCGCCAAGTACGCCAATGCCACCAACTTCCTGTACTTGGGCCGCAAGTACAATTTCCCCACCGCCCTGGAAGGGGCTTTGAAATTGAAAGAAATCAGTTACATCCATGCCGAGGGTTATCCGGCAGCGGAAATGAAGCACGGACCCATCGCGCTGGTCGACGCGCACACACCCAGCGTGTTCATCGTTCCCCAGGGAACGGTTTACGACAAAGTGCTGTCGAACCTGCAAGAGGTCAAGGCTCGCGGCGGACCGGTCATCGCCGTCGTCGATCACGAAGATCCTCAAGTTACCAATCTGGCGGACGATGTAATCCACATCCCTCAAATTGAGGACTTCCTGCAACCGGTCGTGGCTTCGATCCCCCTGCAGTTGTTGGCTTACGAGATTGCGCTCCTGCGAGGGTGCGACGTCGACAAGCCCCGAAATCTTGCGAAAAGTGTAACTGTTGAGTAAGGTAGAAAAACTGGGAAACACCACCATGGACTACCGCGGAGTGCACGGATCGCCCGAACCTCTTCTACCGTCCGCACTTATGTTTCCCGGCCCGTTTTGCAGAGTCCATGATCCGATAGGAGAAACCGCACGATGAGCCAGAACCTTGGCCTGAGCTACAATGCCCGCAAAGCCCTGTCCGTTCACATTGGTGAGGCGGCTGGGACCGAGATCGCCAACTTGATTCAGAGGATGGCTGCCCAGATCGAGGAACTAAAGCGCTCGAAAGTCAATGTTACCCCGGTCGTACCGGGTGTGCGGAAGGACGACGAGAACCACATCGCCGCCACGATCGAAGACGAACGGTTCTAAACGGCGGCGCGGCACCTCGCCTGCCGGCAGGACCGCCCGACTGCAGGAGCGGGAGCCCGGCTCCCAGTCTCCTCGATTTCAAAAACTCGCGTCCTCAAGAAGTGGCCGTCGATTCGACGGGATCACGGCGTTCGTAAGTTCGTGCGTCGGTCGTCCCGCGTTTGCCTCGTTCATCCAGGGCGATCGAATACAACCGTTGGCCGTGCGGGGTCGGATACTCGCCGGTGATGCACGCTTGGCACAGCGCTTCGGCAGGCAATTCGATCGCGCGGGCAATGCTCTCCACCGGTAGGTACCGGAGCGAATCGCATCCCAGCACCTCGGCCATGTGGTCTTGGGCTTCCACCGTCAATCGGCCGTCCTGGAGAAACTTCGGCGCAAACAACTCGTCGATGGTCGACATGTCGATGCCGTAGAAGCAGGGCGCGACGATGGGGGGACAGGCCACGCGAACGTGGATTTCCTTCGCCCCGCCCAGATCTCGAATGCGATCCAACAAGACTTTCATGGTCGTCGATCGGACGATGGAATCCTCGACCAGAAAAACCCGTTTGCCCTCCAGGACTTCGCGCAATGGGGTGTATTTGCTGGCCGCCTTGGAAACGCGCGCCCGGCCACCTTCGATGAAGGTACGTCCACTGTAACGGTTGCGAATCAATCCTTCTCGGCTGGGAATCCCCAAGCGAAACGCCATGGCGTCGGCGGCAGCTTTGCTGGTATCCGGCACCGGGACGACGATCGTGTCTGCATCCAGTGGCACGCGACCTTCCGCCAACTCGGCTCGCGCCAGTTCTTCGCCCAACCGCGTACGCGTGAGGTAGACGCTGCGATCGTCCAGCGTACTTGCCACATTGGCGAAGTAGATCCATTCGAAGAAGCAGTGGGCCGTGCGCGGGGCCGTAGCGAACTGCTGGATGTTGATGCCGTCGGGTCGCACGACGATCAGGTGCCCGGGGGCCAGGGAGTGGATCGCATCGGGACGGAACCCCAGATTCAACAGGGCCACGCTTTCGCTGGCGGCGGCAAACAACGGGCCCTCGATGGCGTAACACAGCGGCTTGATTCCCAATGGATCGCGGGCCAACAACATTTCACCACGGGCATTGAGCATGGCCAGGCTGTAAGCCCCATCGAACTGACGCGCTACCGCGGCAAAGATCTCTTCCAACGGGCGACTGGCCGCACCGACCGACAATTCGCGGCCCAGTTCATGCATAATGATCTCGGTATCGGTGTCCCGCGCCAGGTGGTGCTCCCCCTCCCGCAACAGATTATCGCGCAACTCCGCGTAATTCGCCAACTGGCCATTGAAACAGAAACTGAACCACTTGTGCTTGTGGATGTGCTGCCGTTCGAACGGTTGGGCGTAGTTGCGATCGTCCTTGCCACAGGTAGCGTACCGCACATGCCCGATGGCAGCCGGACCGGCATACTCCTTCATCAGCGCTTCGCTCTTTCCCCGATGGGACAAGCGAAACACCTCCGCCACGGTCCCAATGTCCTTCATCGTTTGCAGCAAATTGGATCGACGAGGATCGTAAGTCGTCATCCCCGCCGCCAACTGTCCTCGGTTCTGGATGTCTTGCAGCATCCGGGGGAGCAACCGAGACACCTCGTTCGGGCCCTGCTCAGGACACAGCGGACTAACCTCGCCTTCCGAAACCTGCAAATGATAGATAGCGGCCACACCGCATTCGTGATAGATCTCGCTCATGCGACTTCGGACATCCGTCCTGCGAGGAAAATAGCTGGATTGAAGGATCGAACTGCCGCTGGGACCGATGCATGGTCCCACGGCAACGGGCCGATCCTAAAATAATGGAATTCCAGGAGTGAGGCTTGCGGAATCGCTCGAGCCAACGAATACTTGCGGACCGCCGCTCCCCCCAGGTTTTTAGTTTACCTCCCCAGCCCTTGGCGGCCAATCGGATTGGCGCCGCCTGCCCGAATTCGGGGCGGAAGCGAGTCGCGGTCCCACGCCCATCCGGAGCAATCACTACCACGCAGCAATTGGATCCAATGGCTAACGCGCGTCAAACGTACCTGGCAAACACCACTTCGATGGTGATCAAAGTCGGTTCGCGGGTCTTGTCCGATGAGGACGGGAGGCTGGACCATGCCCAGGTGAGCAATATCTCGGATCAGGTCGCCCGGTTGGTCGCTAACGGGCGTCGCGTGGTGCTGGTCAGCAGCGGTGCGGTGGCCGCCGGGATGGGAAAACTCGGCCTGCAGCGCCGTCCCACCGATGTCGCACACCTGCAGGCGGTTGCCGCAGTCGGCCAGGCCCACTTGATCCAGGCCTACGAACGATGCTTCGCCCGCAATGGTCTGCATGCGGCTCAGGTCCTGCTGACCGCCGACGACTTGGACGATCGCAGCCGGTATCTGAACGTCCGCAATACCCTGTTGGCCCTGCTAGAAATGGGCGTGGTGCCGGTGATCAATGAGAATGATACCGTGGCGGTCGATGAGCTGATCGCCACGTTCGGCGACAACGATCGCCTGGCGGCCATGGTGGCGGGCCTGTTCGCTCGTCCTTTACTGGTAATTCTCAGCGATGTGGCCGGTTTGTACGATCGCGATCCGTCCGACCCACACGCACGGATCATCCAAGCGGTGGATCAAATCGATGCA
>RFIQ01000289.1 GCA_003695565.1 Planctomycetota bacterium
CGATGCTCCCCGTGGTATTGCTGGACCAGACCGGTGGCGATTACTGGAAACATTTTCATTCCTTCGTCACCGACACGCTGTTGGCCGACGGGATGATCAGCCCCGAGGACTTGGCTCTCTATAAGGTCACCGACAGTGTGCAGGAAGCGGTGGACGAGACCCTGCACTTCTACCGCGTGTACCACAGTATGCGTTATGTCGGCGACACGCTGGTGTTGCGCATTCGGCAGCCTCTGACTGCCGAGCAACTCGATGCCCTCAATGAAGAATTCTCCGACATCTTGACCTCGGGGCGCATTGAACAGGGGCCAGCGCTGGGACCAGAATCCAATGAACCCGAGATCGCCCACTTACCACGGCTGACGCTGCATTTCGACCGCAAGCAACTGGGCAGGTTGCGCATGCTGATCAATGCGATCAACAACACCTGCCCGGATTGTGACATCCCCTCAACGTCCAGCAGCTAGTTTTCCATGCTGTGTGGCAAGAGGGAAAGCCGACTACTCGTGTCGCAAAGCCTCGATGGGGTTCATTTGCGCTGCCCGCACGGCGGGAAACAGTCCAAACACGATCCCCACCAACAGCGAAATGAAGAAAGCGATGGGGATCGAGATCGGCACGATGGTCGGCGTGACATTGCGGACCACTTCGGGCAGGGCAGCCATCGTATCCGGATATGCCTTCGCCACCAGATCCCGCACCAACACGACCACCGGCCGGCAGAGAATGCCGGCCAGGATACCGGTGATCCCCCCCAACACGCTCAACACGGCTGCTTCGACCAGGAACTGGTTGATGATATCACGTCGCTTGGCGCCCAACGCGCGGCGGATACCGATCTCGCGAGTGCGCTCCGTAACGGTAGCCAGCATGATGTTCATAATGCCGATACCCCCAACCAACAAAGAAATGGCCGCCACCAGCCCCATGAATACCATGAACATCATGCGAGTCGTTTGGGCTTGCTCCAGCAGCTCCAGGGGCACGACGACGCGTATATCTTCCATTTCATCGTGATGCCTCAGTGCGTTTTCCACCAGGGCAGCGGTCGGCTTAACATCCTCCAGAGACTGGACGGTCAGCGTGATCTGATTCAGCTCGATCCGTTCACCGCTGAAGGAGGCGCCAGCCCGCCGGACCACCGTATCGCCAATCCGCTGTTGCAAAGTCTTGATCGGAATATAAATATCATCTCGAAAGCTCTGGGCCTCCATCGAACCACCGATGGCCGCTGAATCATTACGAAATTTCAGCACACCGACCACGCGGTAATAATCAGTGTGCTCGGGCAGATAGATGCGTTTACCGATCGGATCTTCGTAGGGAAACAGTTTGGCAGCGACTTCGGAGGCCAACACGCACACAGGTTCGCGCAAGAAGTTCTCGGCGTCGGTGATAAAGTGGCCACGATCGACTTCCAGGCGCGTGACATCGGCATAGTCGGGCGTACTACCCACCAACCGGCCTTCCAATTGGCGATCTTTGTACTTGAATGTTCGTTTGATTTCACGAATGGGGACCGCGGTACGCAAGGACGGAATCGTGCGTACCAGCATATCGAATTCCTCGCGGGTCAGACCGTAGGGTGTCACCCCGGATGGCGCCAACTTGTCGCTCGGCGGTTCGACCGAGCGAATCATGATGGTGTCCGCGCCCAGGCTCTCGATCTGCCGCTGCGCTTCCCGGCTGATCCCCTCACTGATGGCCAGCAACCAGATCACACTAGCCACGCCGATAAAGATGCCCAGCACCGTCAGCAGGGAGCGCAGGGGGTGCAGGAGCAAGCTTTTTACACCGAGTTTTAGCGTGCGAAGCCAAAGCATAACAATTAGTTTCTCATCAATAACATGTAAGGACTTGCGACCATCCTCCTCGGCTAGGCCAGTTCGGAAGGCACCAGTTCCAAAGCACGCGCCGCTGCCGCTTTGCGTTCCTCGGGGTCATTCTGCTCATCGGATTGCAACAACCCGTCGCGCAAACGAATCACACGCTTGGCTCGCTCAGCCACCTCGTCTTCGTGCGTCACCATGATGATGGTACGGCCATCCTCGTTGAGTTCGTCGAAGAGTGCGAGAATCTCTGCAGTGGTCTTCGAATCGAGGTTTCCCGTGGCCTCGTCGGCCAGAATGAAGTAGGGGTCATTGACCAGACTGCGGGCGATCGCCACACGTTGCTGCTGGCCACCAGAAAGCTGGGCAGGGCGGTGATCCAAACGATCTCCCAAGCCGACTCGTTCGGCCAATTCAATGCACCGTTGTCGTTCTTTGGGACCTAGGCGGCCTTGGTAGTAAAGCGGAACCTGGATGTTCTCAACTACCGTCAATTGCTGGATCAAGTTGTACGACTGAAAGACGAATCCGATGCGCCGCGACCGGATTTCGGCCAGCTCATCATCGGACATCAGCGACACGTTGTCCTCACCCAAGTACAATTCGCCTGAAGTCGCCTGGTCCAAACATCCCAACAGGTTCAACAGGGTACTCTTCCCTGAACCCGATGGCCCCATGATCGCCACATAGTCCCCCTCGGGAACATCGAACGAAACACCGCGCAGCGCGCGGACCGTTTCGCTCTTCAGCACATATTCCTTGGTCAAGTCGCGGATTCTACAGGCATACATGGATGGGTCAGCTTCCAAGTTCACGCGTTTTCAAAGTCGCCTGCTGCATCGTCCGGGCTCGGCCGCTAGCGATCGGCAGGCACTGTCTGAATTGATTCTAATCTGGGTGTATAGCCGCACAGGAGAAAATGGCGATTCCCAGGGCATCAGCTTTCAATCGGGGCGTCGCCAACTCCATATCGAGCCGGCGACAACCCGTGCATCAACAACCCGGTCCGGGTGATCGGGTACCAGCCAAGAGGCCGCACCACCCTTCCATTGCAGCCAGGTTGGCCCGGGCCGGAGGCTCAGGGGCGCCCACCCCCAGGTGGTCCTCCGCCGCCGCCCCTCTGCTGCATTCGCTTGCGCATTCCACTCAACACTTCTTGCCTGCTGAGGGCTCCATCTCCATTGGTGTCGTACTCTGCAACCCGATCCTTCATGCGATCATCCAGGCCTGCGAGCTCGTCACCGGCGATAGTGCCATCCCCATCGGCATCGGCGGCCGAGAAGATCCGATCGACAATGGCCGCGGGGTCGAACCCACCACCGGGTCCACCACCACCGGGGCCACCACCGCCGGGGCCGCCGCGGGGGCCGCCACCTGGTCCGCGGCGGGGGCCATCTGCTCTGCCCGCCCCGGCGCGATCTCCCTGGCCGTCAGCATCGCCGGGCGGCGTGGGTTTGCCTGCCCCTTTGCCGATTTCCAGAATTTTTTCTCGATCGGTGATCTCCTCGACTTCCGGAAGCTGCATCATGTTGAGGAAGCTACGTGGATTCAGCGCGATCTCATCTCCCTCTTGCAGCCCCTCCTCGATCGTAACCATCTTGTCGTTCGTTGCGCCGATCTTGATCTCGACCGTTTCCCATCCCGAGTCGGTTTTCTTGAGACAGAAATGATGGCCCTTGTATTCGTAGACACCATGGACAGGAATCTGGAGGGCATTTGGTAGCTGTTCGACAAATATCTGCACCTCGGCGGTCATGCCGGTCCGCAAGGCTGGCGGTGGGTCGATGATCTCGATGAAGGTGGCGTATTCCTTGATGGATGAACTGAACCAACTACCGGGTTCGGCATACTTATTGACTCGTTTGACGCGGGCTAACATATCGCCGGGAACAGCCGATACTCGAACTTTGGCAGGCATTCCTTCGGCGATTAGCGTCACCCGCGACTCATTGACGTTGGCCTTGACCTGCATCTTGCTGGGATCGGGCAGTTTTAGAATGACCTGGCGTTCGCGAACGATAGCCCCTTCCTCCACGACGAATTCCGCGCCGCCGCGGCTGCTGTATTTGTTGGCGTAGACAACGACCCCGTCAGCAGGAGAGAGAATCACGCATTTGGCAATCTGGTCTTCGATCTCCCGCAGCTTATCCATTTCTTCCGCCAGGACGCTTTGATCCGATTTCCATTTCGCCTTGGCCGCTTCGATGTCGCTTTCGAGCTGTACGCGATTCTTTTCTTTGGTCAATTCATCCAACACTTTCAACTTCGCTTCGGCGGCTTCCAGCTTATTTCGCGCGTTCTCCACGGCGAACTGCTCGGCCTCGATCTGCAGACCTTTGATCATCCCCTTGGCTGCCAGACGCTCGGCCGAAGCCAGATTCAATTCCGCTTTGCGCAGTTCCTGCTGTGCCAACGCCAGCTCGGAGAGGATCGTCTTGCGTTCGGACAAGTAGGTTCCCTCCATGTACTCCTGCAAAGCGATCTCAGCCGTACGGACGGTCGCTTCGGAACTGATGACTGCCGCCTCAGCGCTCGCCACGGCGATCCTCTGCGTCTTCAGTTGGTTTTCCAGTGACGACGAATCGAGTTCGACCAGCTTGTCCCCCTTCTTCACGTAAGTGCCTTCATCGATCACCCACAGGATGGGAATCCCTCCTCCGCCACCCCCTGCCGTCGACTTGACTTCGCACAGGACGTCGATGTTGCTGCTACTCTCGACCTCCCCCTGTTCTAACACGATGTGGTCGAAGGGCCCTCGGACAACCGTGGCAGTGATCATCTTCTTTTCAGTTGGACCGCTACCGAGCCCTGAAAAACCGTAAATGGCCCAAGCGCCTCCTCCGAGGACGGCTACCAGAGCAATAGCAATCATTAAGACCCTGCCGGATCTGCGTTGGTTGGCTGGACAAGCCGCCATGGCTGTACGCTCCGTGAGATTTGGAAGGATGGAAAAAGGATTAGGATGGACCGACTGACGACAATGGGACTTGCTGGGTCCGGTAGGATGGATCGACCGCAGCGCGGCTTGGCCGGGGATGCGACGACGCTTGCTATCAGTTTAGTTGCCCGAACACCAACCGTCAGCAAGCCTACAGAGATCGGAGGTTAAAGTCTCCAATTCCCTGCCCGACGTCGCGGGCTCGCCCCCAACCAGGCCGTACGCAAGTGTCCAACTAACATTTAACCCAGGGAAGTCGGACGGGTTTCGCCCGCGAAACCCACTATTTGCCGCCGCAAACGGACCAGGACGGCGATTCAGATCAAAATCCACGGGCACGGACCAAAGGTGGCCGGCAACCTGCGATCCTATAATTGGCGACGGTTCGAGGACACGAACTGGGAGAATGCCCGCCAGATGCACGGCGGCCTCCCCGCACGCGACATGGAAGCGTCGCCGTAGGGTGCTATCAGGAGTCTGTTTCTACGCTTTCATGGAGGGTTCAGATTATGGCCAAGTATTACGTCCAGTCCGGGAATGTGCGGGTAGTTCTCGAAGCGGATGACGCAGAAAAGGCAGCTTTGTGGGTAGTCCACAAGACCATGCAGCAGGTCATCCCCGTCTACGAAGACGACGAACTGAGCCCTGAAGAAAAATCCGAGGTCTCTTTGCTCCAAGGGCTGATGGTACTGGGCAACACGATCCAGGTCAGCGAACAGGGCTTCGATCGGCTCGATGCGCTGGAGCTGGATACGTTCGAGCTGATGGTACACTGGAACCAACTCATGATCGCCTTGGACCGGCTGGCAGCAGTTCTGGAATAGCAGCTCACCCGCCCTCGCCGCCCCCTCGGTGGGCTCGGCATCAGCGAGGGCGGTCCAAGTAGCCGGCTGAAGTCTGAAAGTACTTGCGACGCCGAGCCAAGACTTCCGCTGGCTGCTCTCGCTGTTGCTGGAGAAGGTCTGCCAAATTCGCTTCGCAAGCCCGGCACCCGACGGTGTCCAAGTGGAAGCGGATATAATCCGCGCGGTCATCCTCGATCGCTCCTAGCAGGTAGCTACCCAGCTCCTCGCGTGCGGGGCAGGATATCCGATGACGGCGCCAGATTTCGCCGAGCCCATGAACCCCGGCTTCGCGCAGGGCAACCAGCCGCACCAGTCGCTCTCGCAGGGTCGCATCGGCGCGAAGGGCATTCTCGATCGCTGCCATCACTTCCCCTGGCAGCGATTCGTCTAGATATCCCTGCAATTGTTGATCCGAAAAGGACGTTGCCATTGGCTCCCCTAGTGTTCGCGAAGCTACCCAGAGACGTCTGTTATAGCCTAACTGAAGACTCGCACCCAAGAATCATCACTGCAGCCACTTTTCGCACCTTTCGTGCCCTCCAGCACTGCAGCCTCGCTCCCTCACATGGAGGATGCACGTTCGCTGCGGGAACTCCACAACCCCGAATCTTGCGGGTTCCGCAGCCAGCGCCCCCACTACTGCCCAGCACTGCCCCCCTGGTTTGGCCTGTCCGCTTGTAGCACGCAAGTTCCTGTGCCGGTCTTAGACAATGCGGACTGGGAGGGAGTAGGGGAGCCGCCCTCAACATGGCTGGAATCCCCGCTTCGGCAAGGCGCGCTCCCACGATTTTCTTGCAGGCAATCCATTCCCCCCTTTCTTGCTCCACCTGCTTCCTCTACATGCTCTACATGGACAGGCAATGTAATCGCACATGGACAGGCGATGAAACGGAGGACGGCAGATTCATGGACAGGCAATGTGATTGTGATGGGGGATGCTCATGGACAGGCAATGTGATGGTGGGGCGAGTGGGGACGGCGGTTTGTTGGGTGGCACGTTCTTGGTCCAGGGGGGGCAGCTAGTCTGGGCGAGCGGAGGGGCAACGAACTATAATGAGGAAACGAACCACGGCTTTGTTTGGGCGGTCCTAACTCTGTGGGAGGTTTAGGGGCCAGCGGCTTTTAGAACCGACTGCCTGGGGATGGGCTGACGCACCCACCATCTATCTACCATTCTGGGAGGTTGCTTACATCGACAAGAAAACGACTTTGCCGCTGGATGAGCACCAGCGATTGGCGAGCGTTGCCGCCGAGCGATCTGTATTGGCTCGCGTGATTGGACCGACGGACACGTTTACGGACAATCCTCTGGACGAATTGACTGGGTTGGCCACATCGGCTGGGACCGAGGTGGTTGGCGGCCTATGTCAGAAGCGTGACACGCCCGATCCCAAGACTTATCTCGGCAAGGGGAAGGTCGAGGAGTTGAAGCAAGTTGTCCAACATCTTGCAGCGGACCTGGTCATTTTCGACAACGACTTGACTCCCAGCCAGACTCGCAACCTGGAGAAGGCGGTCGGTACGAAGGTCATCGATCGTACCGAGTTGATTCTGGATATTTTTGCTTCGAATGCTCGCACCCACGAAGCTCGGTTGCAGGTCGAGTTAGCGCAACTCGAGTATTCTTTGCCTCGCTTGAAGCGTTTGTGGACTCACTTGTCCCGTCAAACGATGGGCGTGGGGATGCGCGGGCCCGGTGAAAAGCAATTGGAGGTCGACCGCCGTTTGGTGGAGAAGAGGATCCACGAATTGCGGCAAAACCTGGTGAAAGTCCAACGCCGCAAGCAACGGGAAGTCGAAGGGCGGCGGGATTACATCACGGTCTCCCTGGTGGGGTACACCAACGCCGGGAAGAGCACGTTGATGAACCGCTTGACCGATGCTGGGGTGGAGGCTGTGGACAAGCTGTTTGCTACGCTGGACACGCGCACGCGACGCTGGAATCTGCCCAACTGGGGACCTGTGTTACTGAGCGACACCGTTGGGTTCATTCGGGATCTCCCCCACCATCTGGTGGCCAGTTTTCGTGCCACGCTGGAGGAGGCCCGCCAGGCCGATCTGCTGTTGCATGTGGCTGACGCGAGCAATCCGGCGGTCCTCGAGCAGATTTCCGCGGTATTCGCGGTTCTCCAGGATATGGAGATCGACGAGAAACGGATGATCTTGGTCATCAATAAGATCGATGTTCCCGGCGCCCAGCAGCGGGCTCAAGTGGTGATGAACCGCTACCCGCGGGCGATCGCGGTCAGTGCACGGTCCGGAATCGGATTGGCGGAATTCACCCAGCGGGTCAGTGTGGAATTGAGTCGTGAATTCGCTTCGATCAGCGTTCGATTGCCGGTCTCCGACGGTCGAACGATGGCCTGGTTGGCCAAGGTCGGTGACGTGCGGAGTAAGCAGTTCCACGACGATCACGTGGAAATCCACGTGCGCCTTCCGGCGCGTCACGTGGGCCGGCTGGTGCGGGAGGGCCTGCCTGTGGAGAGCCTGGATGGCCATGACTGGATTGAACGATCGGCGGCCCCGACCGAAGAATGGAAGTCCCAACCGCCCACTGTCCGTCGTTTGTTGGGGAATTCAACTGCGCCGATCCTTCCGGACGAAGACGTGGCGTAATGCCATTGATTTGTGGTCATTGGACTCGCTTTGGGCAGGGAGAGGTGTGGGCATCCTTGTCTCCGCGGCCGAGGAAGGCTCCCGTTCGTACCTTTGCCGGGCCGTGCAACCTGGAATTCACGTGGCGGACCTGGACTGCGGGATCCGCGTAGCCCTTAGCGCTTTGCTATCATCGGGCTATCGATTCTGTTAGACTGACACGTTCGTACGCGACGCATCGGTTCCTCTGAAGCCACCGCCCTAACATGTCCAGTTCATCCTCCGCCCCTTCCTCCTTGGAATCGCATCGCCCCGAGCGCTTGCCGGCATCCCACTTTTACGATGCATGCATCGGTCGTGCGAAGCGGCGATCTGCCGAATTGGAGCATCGCAACACGTGGATGGCCTGGTTGCGCACTTTCTTGTTTCTGGTAGCGGCAGCGTTCTTGATCG
The DNA here is from genome assembly GCA_003695565.1 of Planctomycetota bacterium. Lineage (GTDB taxonomy): Bacteria > Planctomycetota > Planctomycetia > Pirellulales > Pirellulaceae > Aureliella. The sequence goes on from RFIQ01000289.1 coordinate 8,661, forward strand.
TGGGTTATGGTTCGAGCTGGAACACCACCCTGGCCTTGGCCATCGGTTGGTTGGCCCTCGGCGCGTTCGTCGTCGCTATCGTTGTGCATGAGCAATGGCGATTGCAAGTACTGGAATGCGAATCGGACATTCGATTGTTCCAATTCCTGCTAGCGCGCACGCAACGCGACTGGGATCAACTGCCGGACACAGCCGTCTTGCCCGAGTTCGCGGAAACAATGTTTGTCGACGACTTGGACGTTGGAGGGCGTGCCAGCCTGCTCACCTTGGTTTCCCTGGCACGCACCCCGGTCGGCAACCGCACCGTGCAATCCTGGATTTTCACGCCTCCATCCTGGGAGGAAGTGCGAACGCGTCAACAGGCCGTGGAGCAACTGGCCGTGGAGCGCGACTTGCGTATCGCATTGCTTCGCGAGTTGACGGCTATCGAGCATGCGTCAGGCCAACCCTATGGTTTGGAAGCATGGGCTGCCGAGCCGAATTGGTTGAAGCAGCATCGGGTTGCGCATGGATTGAGCTTGGCAGGCATGGCTGCCGTGCTGGTCGGTGCCTCCTGGACGGCCAGTCTGGCCTGGAATGAACAGCGTGAAATGATCGGCTGGTCGGTGGGATTGCTGGCTGCCGGTTTCGCCATCAATATTCTGGTTACGGTGTTGTGGGGAAGCTGGATTCACGGGATTTTTCATCGCGTTGCAGGAGAACATCGAACGGCACATCGGTTGTCGAGAGTCTTTCAACGGCTGGGCGACTTGCCCGACTCCACCAGCTTGTTGCAGGAGATCCGACGATCGGCTACGGGGAGCCCTACCTCGGCGACGCGGGGATTCGCATCGTTGCGAACATTGGTCCGCATGGCGACGCTGCAGCGAGATCCTCTGCTGTACGTCATCTACCTGGTGCTCCAACTGAGTCTGGCTTGGGATTTCTGGGTTCTGTGGCTGCTGGAGAGATGGAAACGGCGGTTTGGTCCCCAGGTCGGCGATTGGTTTCACGCGTTGGGTCAATACGAGGCGCTAGCGAGCGCCGCGACCTTGGCTGACGAGCACCAGCAGTGGCAATACGCTACGGAACCGGAAGACCCCGACGTCGCCTTTCATGCGGAGGAAATGGGCCATCCCTTACTGCCGGTGCACGCGTGCGTTCCCAACTCCTTCACGTTGGACAAGCATGCTCCGTTGATGCTCGTAACCGGCTCGAATATGGCCGGCAAGAGCACCTTCTTGCGGGCGGTAGGCAGCAACATCCTGTTGGCGCGTCTGGGAGCACCATGCTGTGCCGCGGGCGTGCAGACGGCGATGTACGAACTGGCGACGAGCATACGAATCCGGGACAGCCTGAGCGATGGCGTGTCGTTTTTCATGGCCGAACTGCAGCGGCTAAAACAAGTCGTCGACCTGGCGGAACGCCATCGCGATCAAGCTGCAGAATCGGGCGACCCGCACCCGGTGATGTTCTTGCTGGACGAGATTCTACAGGGGACGAATAGCCGTGAGCGATTGATCGCCGTCCGTAAGATTCTGAACCGTTTGCTGGAAACCGGAGCTGTCGGATTCGTATCCACACACGACCTGGACCTGGCTGCGTGCGAAGAGATTCGGCGCGTTGCTCAGATCGTTCATTTTCGCGAGTATTTTGTCGAGCATGACGGCCAGCCAGTCATGCAATTCGATTATCGAATGCGACCGGGCCCTACGCCCACGACCAATGCTCTAAAGCTGCTCCGATTGGTTGGTCTGGATGCGGACACGTGTACCGAGGCGTCCAACCCACCCCATTGACGCGGTCCCGACCTGATGCGGTGCATCTTCTTGCACAGGCTCCCGAGAATCGCTGTCTATCCGATTCATCGCATGCTGAAAGCTTATGCCGCGAACGCGGCTACTTGTTAAGCAAGAACTGACAAAGCATTGGCCGCACTCGGGGTCTCACAATTGGTCCACTCCGGTGATACGGGCCACATCCGGGCGCACGGCTCGCAGACATTTCGGCGAAAGCTCGCCCAGTCGACGAACACCCTGCAAACGGAGCAATTCATGCATCTGGTCATTCGCCTCGTCGAGCAGTGCTGCAATCCGATCGGCGCGACCAGCAGCGGGAAAGTCTGGGAGGATTCCAGCCAACATTCCGGAGACGGGCTGCTGAGCGGTTTGCTGAGCCAGGATCGGAGCCAACATGGCATCGACGGTGACCGCCGACGCCCCCAATGCCAGGCACACGAACGCAGCCCAGGGAGAATCCAATTCCGCATCCAGCAACAGGGGCAGATCGGGCATCCCCTCCGCAACGCAACTCTCCCGCGCCGCACGGATTCCTCGCAGCACCCAGGCCTGCATCGGGTCGTGCCGTTCGGCTACCAAGGAGACGAAATCGGCTCCACTTTGCATAACTTTGCGCAGTTCGTCGGCCTGGCAATTCAGGGGCAGAGCCAGCCCCACGGGGACATCCCCACCTGCAGCGATTCGCAGCGCCTCGATGAAGGCAAACAGTTTCCCCTCCGATTCGAGCTCGACAGGCCATCCCCATCGCTTGTTGGAGGCATGCCGCAAATCGAATTCGATCAAGTCTGCGGTACCGATTTCGTCAGGATCCAAGGGAGTATCGCGGCAAACAGGTCCAATCCGCACCGGCAAATGCGAAACGTCTACCGCGGCCAGGTCTGCTGCTGGAGCCACCACGGCGCCGCCAAACTTATGCATCACTGCGCACAACTCAGGCCAATCGGGGACCGCGCTGCGATCCGCCCATCGTCGCAGAATCCAGGGAGTGGACAGATGCACCGTCCGGTTGCTTCCCAGCGCCTGGAAGTCAACGCTCAGCGCGGTCTGCAGGGAGTCGGTATTTCGACCTTCGGGTGGCAGACGACAGGGGGCCAATACGAGCTCATGCAACAGGTTAGTCATTTGGACCGCACCTTGGGTCGATAAACTTTGAATTGCTTGGCATCGCCCTTGATACCCGCCCGGGCCAATAACAGACTCAACCGCATCGAGTCGGTATCCTTCATGCGAAACATGCGAACTTGAGGCGCGAAACTGGCCACATCACCGCGTACGAAGATAGTGCCGCCTTGCATGTTCAACCCCAGATCATCCCCGGCTCCGTTGCACAGCACCAGATCGCCGGAAGTCATACCACAAGCCGCTCGTTGGCCACACACGCTGCGTACAACGACATCTCCGCCGTCCAGTGCGTAACCGCAATAATCGCCGCATCGACCATGGACACCCACGAATCCGCCGCGGGCGTACGCGCCAAGAAAATCGCCACACGACTTGCGAATCAGAAGACTGCCAGAACAGAGGCTGTAGCCGGCGCAATCGCCCGCGATGCCATGGAGTTCGATGGCGGCCGCGCGCCCCATCATAAACAGGAAATCACCGGCGTCTCCCCGAATCTCCAAAGCACAATCACAGTCCAGACCAGCAGCCAGGCCATGCGTCTTTTCGGACGTACCGCAGACGACGACCTGTTCACCGGTGGGAACGGATCGCAATTGGGCGTGGAATCCTGCGCGATCCATCGTGCTCAAATTCAACACGATCTTGTCAGCTGGAGATTCCATGCGATTTCAAGCACCTGAGAAAAACTTGCTCTTCAACTCGCGCAGCAACTGCCGGGCATCTTCGGCGCCGCACTTCCACAGACATGCGAAGTAAACCACAGCACCGACCGGCCCGGCCACAAGCGTACCGCCCAGTTTAGTCGCATAGACGAGCAAACTACAGCCGCACGCTGCCAGTGAGCTCAGCGTGGCCCAGAACAAGGCCTCCCAGCACCCCCTATAAGCCGAATAACCGATCCGTCGGCCCAGCAGGATGCCCATTACAACCGTCGATAGCAGAAAGTAGAAACTGCTTCCTAAGGGAATCGCCCACAGCCCCAGCCAGGGAAAAAGCAAGAATTTCAAGCCGACCCCCAACAGCATCGTTACCAATCCGACCCAGGTCGGCGTACGCGTATCACCCAGGACATAGAATCCGCGCGCCAGCAACCCTCCAATGCTTGCCCCGACGAACATTCCCATCAGGGCGACAACCAGCCAGGCGACCAGCCGCGCATCGTCGGCGGTGAATTCGCCGCGTTGCAGCAGATCGCGAACAATCTGTTCCGCGAAAACGGAGAAACCGATTGCGATCGGCGTGACCAACAGAATCAACCGTCGCAGGGCCACAGCGAAATGCCGAGCCAAACCGGCAGTCCCTCCCTGAGCCCAGTGTTGGGATAGCTGAGGAAACACGATCAGCGACAAACTGCTGGTTCCCAGCGCCAGTAACGCGCCCATGATCCGCTGGGAGTAATGCACAGCCGCAATCGCTCCGCTTCCCTCCAAATCATCGGCCAGGACGCGGTCGACGATCGGATCGACGCGAATCAGGGCGGCACCGGTCATCAGAGGCCACAAACCGGCGGCCATCCGCAGCAGGCTTCCCGCGTCGGCGTGGGGGCGGCGGAAATGGCGCAGCATAGGAACCAAGTGTATAGCCAGGCTGACACTCGATCCTACATTGATCGCCCAAGCGAAGACGGCAATATCCTCGTGCCCACGCCATAAGACCATGGCCAAGCTAACCGCCACCCCCATCACCCCCGCCAACGCCGGCAGGATGAATCGATGGCGGGCATGATAGACAGCTTGGGACCAGGATATCCCGCTGGTCAACAGCACCTGAATGCTCAGGATACGCAGCAATCGAATGGATTCCGCCCTGCCGGAAACAGACAGATCATCGAACAACCAACGGCAAATCAAGGGCGCGAGCAGGAACACCCCCAGGCTCAC
>RFIQ01000290.1 GCA_003695565.1 Planctomycetota bacterium
GACGATCACTCGGGCTCCAGCCCGCGGCGGGCTATTCTCCGGAAGCGGGACCTGCAACTCGATCGCTCCCAAGCCGGAAATCGGGCTCTCGGCTTGTTCCCGCACTTCTCCGAGCGGATCCGCCCTGCCGCTGTCGAGGGGACGAGCGGGAACACCTTTCATTGGCCCGGTCTGAGCGTACCCTGGCGCACCTACGGGCTGCATGAGCAAGGCCAACAGCAAAACCGACGCGGCCGAACGGCCAGGGCCGGTCCCCCAAAAGCGTCCTGGCGGCACCAACTTCATCGCGCTTGCACTCTACTGGAATTTGTTTCTTGTTCCCAGCCGGGTCGACCGCGCCAATTGTTCCAGGGCTGAACCACGACGGCACAGTTCAACTGCGACTCGCTTTTTCCATGATGTATACGAGTCCCTCGATCATTTGCCGCTCGGCTTTGGAGACCTTTCCCATGCCCAGTTTCCCACCCGAAGCCTTGGCTACGCGTTCCATCTGCTCCTGGGTCACTTCAATGAAGTGACGCCGAGACTTGGGCGTCAGACGTTTCAGCTCGATCTGAATCAACCGTTTCCAGGCGTCCAGTAACTCGCGACTGGGGCGCGTCCGCAACCAGTAATCCAACAAAGCTTCTGCGACCGAACCTTCTCGAATACCGAATTTGCGTGCCTCTTCGATGATGGTCAAACGTTCCTTGGGATCGACAAAGTCTTCGGCCCAAGCAACCAAGACTAGAGGAACCAAACGCAGGGCCACCAAACCATAAATCGTTACGCCCAGTTGAGCACACTCCTCGATCAGCTTGGGGTCGTCGATCCCGGCTTGCTCGATCAAGGCCCGCCTTGCTTCCTCGGTCTCGGCCTCTTCGCGCAACCGCTGCACAATGCGTTGATCGACCCCCTTGAACACCGGTTCAAGTGCCAGGTCGAGACGTCCGATTTGGTCAGCATCCAATTCTTTCATCGCTCCTCCGATTCTCCTGCCATGGGATCACCTCGACCGCCGAGCTGCCGAGATTCGTTCGGGGCGGGCTGGGCATACCATCATAGGTGTTCCATCGCTGTAGTCGTTCCCTTGTCGCCATCGCCTTGGTTTACGACGGCGGTTCCTCCCTGCCGTGACCTGGTGCAGATGAACCGGTCCGGAGGGGCAAATCGTCGTTCAGCATCCGCAATGGCGGCGTGTCCAGGTCATCGAACTGGCCATCTCGGATGCAGTACAAGCACGCCCACAGCCCGGCGGCGCCCAACAAGACAGCAACCGGCAGCGCAACGTACAGCAAGCTCATGGTATCTTTCCGGGGTCAAAATGGCGGTGGAGAAAAGTCCAACTGACGACCGTCACCGAACTGAGCGGCATGAGGACCGCCGCCATCAAGGGAGTGATCGTTCCCTGCCAGGCCAGTACCACCGCCAGTGCATTATAGGCCAACGATGCCGCGAACGTTTGATAGATCAGGCTCTGTGTCCGCCGGGCGTTGCGCACCAACCAGGCGAGATGCTTAAGATCGCCGGTGCCGATGTACACCGGAGCGGCAAGCAAACTGGCCTCGGCACCACCCCGCATCGCCACCCCCACGTCGGCTGCCGCCAGAGCCGCGGCATCGTTGGCACCGTCGCCCACCATCACCACCCGCTGCCCCTGTTGCCGGCTGCGGCGAACCACTGCCAACTTGGTCTCTGGGTCCGCGCCCCCCACGATACGTTCCGCATCGATCCCCAACTCTGCGCCCACCCGCGCCACGACTTGGGGGTGGTCGCCGGAGAGCAATCCGACGCGCCATCCCGAGGCCTGCAGCGTGTCAATCACGGCTGGAGCCTCCGGCCGCAGCGCATCGGAAATCCCCAATAACAACCGTACTCGTCCATCGACTGCCACCAACACCGGAGTGCAAGAGGCATCGACCAACTCCTCCGCGCGCTGATCCCAATCGGCGTCCAGATTCACGCCGGCCTGTTCCAGGAAACGGACGTTGCCCACGACGACGCGTTGGCCAGCCACGGTCCCCGAGACACCACCCGGTACCGCTGGATCGATGTCTACGTCGCCAGGGAGCGACATGTGCTGCCTCTGGGCGGCTTGCACAACGGCCGTGGCCACGCTGTGCCGACAATGCTGCTGCAGGGCAGCCGCCAAGGGCAATACCGATGCATCACCGACGCTTTGCGTTACGCGCCGCCGCCCCGTGGTCAGCGTTCCAGTCTTGTCCAGCCACATCGTGCCTGCGCCCGCCAATCGCTGCAGAGCCTGACCATCCCGAATCAGCACCTGCTGTCGAGCCGATCTGCCAATGGCCACGGCAACCGCCAGTGGTGTGGCAAGTGCCAGGGCGCAGGGGCAAGCAACGATCAGCAGCGCCGAAGCCCGCGAAAGGGCGATCTGCGGTCCGGCCGCCCACCAATACCCGATGCAGGCCAGAGCCAAAGCGGCCACCGTCACCACGAAGTAGCCTCCCACCCGATCGGCGAGCAGGACGATGGGCGACCGCTCGGCCGCCGCCTCATCAATCCGCTGCATGACTCTTCCCATCCGAGTGTTCGCGCCAACCGCCCGCACGCTGATTACTAGCACCTCAGTCAAATTGACTTCACCGGCAGCCACTTCCGCACCCGGACCGACTGCGATCGGCTCGCTTTCTCCCGTCAATAAACCTCGGTCGACCTCCGACGTTCCCTCCAGAACATTTCCATCCACCGGAATCGACTCGCCGGGCCGCACCAGCACACGGTCGCCGGTTTGCAAACGGTCGGCCAGCACCTCGGACTGGCCGCCCCCCACATCGATCCGAGTGGCATGCACTGGTGTCAGCCGCACCATCAAGTCGACGGCGCGGGCCGCCTTCTCCTGTTGCTTGTGCTGCACCCAGCGCCCGATCAACAACAGAAAAACCAGGGTGGAAAGCGAATCGAAATAGACTTCTCCCACGCCGCGCACGGCATTGACCGTGCCGGTCACCGCACCGATGGACAACCCTAACGCGATCGGCAAATCCATATGCGGCGTTCGCGCCCGCAAGGCCGACCAGGCGCCGACCAGAAACCGCCGGCCCGGTCCGGCCACTGCGCTCAAAGCCAAAGCAGTGCCCGCCAA
>RFIQ01000291.1 GCA_003695565.1 Planctomycetota bacterium
ACGCCGTAGAAATACGGAAACTTGGCTTGTTCAATTGGCAGAATGTCGGCCGGCGAGCCCTTTTTCTCTGGGTTGTCCTGCATGCAGATCCCTCCTGGGGGAAATAAGTCGGCCGGATGGGCGGAGAGCGGCTCGGCGCGGTGTGCACCACCGTTGCTGGCATCACGGTGCGTCGCAGTCACGCCCGGACGAACGCCGTCAGCAGCCCGCCGGCCATCCCGCTCCTCCCTGCTAGCCGATGGAAAGGCGAACGGGGCGGCTGGGGTGGCAGAAGTATAGGCACTGCCCCCCACAGGCGGAATGCCAACCAGGAAAGGTTCAATGCCAAACAAGTCCCTATTGCCCGACCGCACCGGGTTCTGGTCGTGGCGGATAATCGGCCCCGGAATCGCTAGCCCGGCACGAGGCGATCCACACCTCGGCCTGAGAAGCCATTTTCTCAACCACTTGCGGGAATCGAGCTGCCAGGTCGCGCGATTCAGCCGGGTCGGCCAGCAAATCGTACAACTCCCAATCCGCCTTGCCGCTGCGATAGATCTTGTAGCGATCGGACATCCAGGCGATTTGATTCCCGCTTTGGAAACCGATGGGCACGTCCCGACCGGCCTGGCTGCCCTGCAGAACCGGCAACAACGAAATGCCATCGATGGGGCGGGCATCGACCATTTCAACGTCGAGAATATCGAGGATGGTCGGCAAATAGTCGCTGGTCACGGCAGGGAAATCCGTCGAGGTTCCCGCCGCAACGTGGCCGGGCCACTCAATCAACCCGGGCACGCGCACACCTCCTTCATACAGCGATCGTTTACGTCCGCGGAACGGCCCGGCCGAACCCGGCGCATCGGATTTTCCCTCTGGACCGTTATCGCTGCAGAAGGTGATCAGCGTGTCCTTTGCGACGCCCAACCGCCGCAACTCGCGGCGCAGGCGCCCTACCTGTTCATCCAGGGCGGTAATGCACCCGTAGTAATTGCGATGTCGCACGGAGGGAGCCGCCGGGTACAGGGCGCGATGCTCGGCGTCAGCCACCACTGGCAGGTGCGGAGCATGGAACCAGATTACCGCGAAAAACGGCTGTTCACGCTCCACCGCCTGTTCGATGAATGGGATTGCTCGATCCATGATGACCCGCGAGTCGTCTCCATCCAGGTTGTCCGTCACGCGTTCACCCCGCTCATTCCAATAAGCTGTGCCGTAGGGTTCCGCCTGCGAGCGATCGGTAAGGGCGTCCCATGCGTTGTTGTCCTTGCCGCCTCGCGGTTTCCACATTGGATCGTAGGTGGGGACTTTCGACTCGGTCGAGAAACAGACGTCGAAACCATTGGCTTGGGGTGGCGAATAATGCTTCTCATTCCCAGGCTTCCCTCCCCGGTTCGCATCGCGCTGGGTCGTGGTCAGCGTTCCCAAATGCCACTTGCCGAAGTGTCCCGTGGTGTAACCGAGATCTTTCAACAGTTCGGCCAGCGTCAGCTCCTCAGGTTTCATGTGGCCGGTATTGGCGAAGTAAATGCCGTATCGATAGGGATGTCGACCGGTCAAGCACGATCCTCGTGTGGGGCTGCAAACGGGCGCGGCTGCGTAGAATCGCGTGAACCGTAGACTCTCCTTGGCCATCGCGTCCAGGTGTGGAGTCTTAATGATCGTCCCGCCGTTGAAACCAACATCGCCCCACCCCAGATCATCACACATCATCAAGACGATGTTGGGTCGCTCGGCCGCTCGAGTTCGCCCTCCCCATAACCCGGCGCCCGGCCCGATCGCACTGCACAGCAATACTACCAGACACATCAACCCAGGCGCAAAACGTTGCAATTCAGACGGACGCCACATGATCGTTCCCTATGGCTTAAGCATCGGCATCAAACTCTGGGCATCGCGGTTTGGCCGCGAATCCAACCAGAGTCATCAACAGGAAAAACACGGTGATCCCGATGATGGTCGGGCCAGCCACCGGGTTGGAGATCTTGGTCCAGATCGAGGAACCGGCCGCCACGGTGGCTCCGGCGACGGAAATCAGCATCAACACGTTCCAAATCACGCGAGCGATTCCGCGGGGCATTTCATCGCCCATCAAATCCTTGCTGTTCATCATAAAGAAGAACGTCACGTAGGCGATCGGCAGGAGGATCATGCCGAAGGTAGAAGTCAGAATTCCGAGCCAGAACTCCGACTCTCCTACCCAAATTAACGGCCAGCAAACGCCCATGCCACCAGCGACCAGACAGCCCAGAAAATGGGCCTGGCGGTTCCAGCGATCGGGCGCCAATTCACGAAATACATACCCGTTGATCAACATCAAAATGATGATGGTGGAGAACCCCATGCCCAGGACTCCCAATCCAAACACCAATTTGGCGATCCGTTCACCCAGCAACGGAGTGAGCGATTGCGATAACTGGAACGCGTTGCGTTTGACCAGGGTGGCAGCCAATTTCTTCTCGGCCGGCGCCAATGCGGCGATCCGCTCAGCCTGCTCGTCGGCAGACAGGGCCAACCATGCGTCCTGGCCCATCTCTTCCACCATGCGAGCGGACAATTGCGGCAGTGCACCGGCATAAATCGGGCTGGTCTGCATCACTGCTGGGTCGCTGCTCAGAAAGGCCTCGTCCACTTTTCCGTGAAAGCTGTAGGCGGCTGCAATCACGACACAGGAGGTCACGATGATGTAAGGGATGGCCATGCCGGTTGCCAGGTCGAAACGAGCCAAACCGCGAAACGGTTTGTCCCAACCGCGGGCCAGCATCGAATAGGGCAACAGGAACGTCATGTTGATTCCTACCGCCGTCGCTGCCGCGCCGATCATGACATCGCGCTGCGCCTTGACGATCCGCGTGCTCCAGAACTCGCGAAATGCCTCCGGGGCTTCAGCCACCAACTCCGCCACAGTGCCGGTTGGACGATTCCACTGTTCGAGATTGGGAATGAACCCATTGAGAATCTTGCTCCACGGCAGCCCTTCCTTCAGCATCAGGTAGATGACGACACCGAAGAAACAGATCACAACCATACCGACCAGAAATTTCAGGAACCAGTCGAACAGCCGTGCAGCGGTCCCCCGTCGCTCGTTCAGCACCACCAATACCAACGCCAGCACGAACAACACCAGCGATACGCCAATCCGGTACCGCAATGCCACTTCGTCGGATGCATCGGCAGGTAGGATACCGCCGGGCACGAGATTCTTGTTCAGGGCGTCGAAGGCTAAACTGAACTGCGGCATGCACCAGATCATATTGGCGGTACTGGTCGCCAACAACCATCCGCATCCGAGCACCGGATTGATATGCTGGTTGATCGCCTGAAACGGCCGCTTGCCGGTCGACAGCGTCACGTAACTGATGGCGGACAGCATGATGACTCCCATCACGATGGCCACCAACTGCAACCAGAGCATGTCGGTGCCGCCCAACACGCCCAGAAACAAAGCTCCGCTCAACGAGCCGCCCCCGAGCGTTATTGCCGATTGCAACCATCCGGGCCCGGAGAGCTTGACATAGGCTCCCCACAGGGCCAAACGCCCTTTCTCGCTAGCCGCCAACAGAATCTCGCGGTCCGTGGCCACTTTGGAATCCGACATCGTTGCGTCACACCTTGGTTAGCGTTGTTGGGTTCTTCGGCACGTTGCAATCACGACACCATCCAGCCCGAGCGAAATCGGCTTGACATTCTGCAGATCCACCCGCCCCGGCGGAACGGAGTTTGCCGTAATCGCCGGAAGAATGCAAGTTCCGACTCGATCCGCAACAGCCTAATCCGAAATTCCGGCAAAATCGACCGGTGGCAGCGGCCAGCCGCCGTCACCTCGATTCCCTCACCAGCAGCGCAGCACCGATGAATCCCAGGGGCGCAGTTGGGTGGCGAATCTTGGCCGGCGCGGCCAGGCAATGCTCACGGAAAATTGTATTCGGGGTTGTCCGGATCGAAATCAGCGTCGCTTAGCCCCACGTTGGTTTCCACGTCCAGATACGTATACGCTTCATCCAGGGGGGGCGCGTCGCCGGGATTGTCGGGCCAACCGTACGCCGCATACTTCAACGGAATTCGACGCTGCGTGTCGATGTAAATCTGGGCCAGGTGGAACAAACGATCAGGCGCTTTTTGCGCGATTTTGATCTCATACAGCCGACATGGCCGGTCTCCCACCGGTACGTTATCCAGTTGCCGGATCTGCGCTCGTTGCAGGTAGGGCAATTCCCGCGCCCGTTGCAACAGCGTTTCAACCATCCGCACCAGACCGATTTCGGTGATGGGGTACTTATTGCCAAACATGGCCACCGGTCCATTCGGGTCCAACTCCATCCGGCCCAGGTACCTCTTGAGTCCTCCTTCGTGCGCGATTAGTTTGCCGTCGTTCGCCCCGTCGACCCAAATCACCTCCCGCCCCGCGACCGAGGGAGGCGCTTCAAACAGCAGGTATACGGAAAAGGGAACCCGCGTCCCATCATCCCGCTGATAGGCATTGCGAATCTTGAATTTCATCCGCACTTCTTCGCCCAGTACTCCCGCGATCCGCTCGCGCCGCAACAACGTGCCGCGGTAATCGCGCAATTCCCTGCGCATGGACTCCAGGATCTCCTCGGCCTCCGCAATCAGATCCTCCAAGGTCGGTGCAGTTGCCGAATCGTCTGTGAAACCTATTGCTGAATCGCTATCTGTCACGTCCGGAGCGGCGGCGCGCGGCGCGCGGTAGCGTACGTCTTCGCTCGATTTCTGGAAGCTCCGTTCGGATGCGCAGGCGATCCAAGTCACGATCAGCAGCAACGCCCCTACGGTTCCCTTAGCGAACCATGGCATGCGCAGGGATTGATTGACGGACGCGTGCATCGGTTTGCCTATGATTTGAAAAGGGATGCCTCGGCGCAATAAACCGCCGAAGCGGGCTGGCAGGAGCTCAATCGTGAATCCCGAATTCAGTGGCTTTGGCGAGCCAATCGGAGACTTCGGCGGCGGGGATACTTTGCGCCAAACGCAAACCGCGCGGAGCTAACGAAAAGTCGCGATATATGTGGTGCAAGACCAATCCATGTTCGCACAACTGTCGAAATCCCTCCAGAAACTCTACAGTCACCGAAGGATCTTGCGGATCACGAAAGGCAATGGTCTGTTCGTCGGTCACTTCAACATAGACAGCCAACAGACGCGCGGCTGCATCGAAAGCCGAGTTGACCGCGCGAATCTCGATCGTACCACGGTCGCGGGCAGCCCGCAGGATGGCTTTGGCCGCCCCTCCCAACTTAGCCAGCAATTGGTCGTCGGCAATCTCCGCTGGCCGTACCCATCGCTCGCTGCAAAGCTGGGCCAAGGCAACCAACACCGGTGCACCGTTGCCGAGCGCCTCCCAGCTTCCGTGCAAGTAGTTGTCGACGGGATTCAAGTCTTTCATGCGCCAACCCTCCTCACCTCCCGAAACCGTTCCGCGGACACGCCTGGCGCATTCCTGTCCCCCCGTCGCAGTATGTCACCGTTGTGGATCCTGGCGCGACGAGCCGGGAACGGACAATCCCCGGCGATTCCAAATATCTTACGGCTGATTCGCGCACCCTCAATCCACCTTGCCAAACTCGTCCCACGCCCCCGTCGTCGCGGGCCGACCATCTTGCGGTCCTCCCGGCATCAACCTCGCCCAACCGCACCGCAGCTACTATCCCCCCGCGCCCATCCCGAGCGGAAGGGCGATAATATTCGCTTTGTTTCCGGGGGCGGTGCTGGGATTCTCAGAGCGTTTCGGCTATCCTCAGAGATTGCTGGCTGTAGTTTTTCTAGCTTTCAAGTAGAGGTGTGAATCATGCGTGGTTTGTGGATTGCTGTGGGGACGGCGGTGATGCTGAGTGGCGTGGCGTCGGCGACGAAGGGGGCGCAGCCATTGAAGCCGATCATGGAGAAGTGCAAGATCTCCTTCGTCGGTAGCAAGCCGGATGGAACCAGGCATGCCGGGGGCTTCAAGAAATTCAAGATCGATGCACAGGCCGATTTCGAATCCCCGGAGAACAGCTCGATTCGTGTCGAAATAGATACCGCCAGCCTTTGGGCCGATGATCCGAGGTTGGCGGCTCACCTGAAAAGCCCTGATTTCTTCGATGTGCGCAAGTATCCCAAAGCGGTCTTCGAGTCGACGAAAATCGAAACCGCCGATGCCAACAACGCGACGATTACCGGAAAACTGAAACTGCTGGATAAAGTAGCAGATTTGACGGTCCCCGCGCAGGTAGAGGTTACGGAGGACGCCGTATCGCTAAAGGCGAACTTCAAACTGGATCGCTTCAAATGGGGCATGACCTACGGCGAGGGCCAGATCAACAAGGATGTCGAAGTGACCGTCGAGTTTCACTTCCGTCGCTGAACGCCCACCTCTCACCCACCAGCGCTTCGCCAGTCTTCCGGTACTCCAGTTGATTCCGTGGAATGGCATGCAATGCCAAGCGCATCGAGTCTGCTTACCGAGCCAGGCCGAACGCGCTGACCATATGGGGAAGTGCGAAAGGACGGGTCGGCTGCGGCCGACCCGCGGAAGGCAGTCATTGCAGTTCATTGAAGAGGATCTGCGTGCCGTCCTTGCCGGCCACGACGATGTCGGTATCACCGTCATCATCGATATCGGCCGTGCGGATCTGCAGCCCCGTCCCGACTTCGCCGCGATTGATCGTATAACCGACAAAGCGATCGGCGGTAGCATCCCACTGGTAGTACCGCATCACAGGTGGATCGGTACCGCCCGGGTCGCGCCCATTGTGGGCGCGAACGCGCTTGCCGGTGATCAGCTCCGCGCGGCCATCTCCGGTTATATCGGCCCAGTGCAGGCAATGCGCTTGCGAGAAACTGTCATCGATCAATTCTCGCTCAAACCGTGGTTCGCCTTGAGGATCAACACCGCGTCCGCGCCAGAGGTGGATGCCGAACCCGTGTGCCTCGCTTACGACGCAGTCGTTGATGCCGTCGCCATCCACGTCGGCCACGATGATTGGACAAGGGCCTTTGATATCCCACGCCGGATGGTACCGCCACGGTTTTTCCAATGATCGATCCGGCGGACACTCGTACCACCCCGTTCCGACCAAGATGTCGTTGCGGCCGTCGTTGTTGATGTCGCCAAACCCGATACCGTGCCCGGTCGAATCGCCGATCCGATGCGGATGGAGTCGGATGGCCGCAGCGTCTCCGCTCTGTTTCCCTGCCTGGGTGAATGAAAAGGCGACGAGAGGATTGGTGGCGACCCACTGGTCGGATATCCATTCGGGACGCTGATCGCCGTCTAGGTCGACCAGAAAGCTGGCTTCGTTCGTTGTCAGCCCGCTGTCGACCAGCAAAACCGGCTCCCAAAGCAGGCCTTGGTGAAGCGCCGCTGGGCCGGGGTTCTTGTACCAGAAAACCTTGCCATCAAAGAAATCTACGGAAACAACATCAGGCAAACCGTCCGAGTTGACGTCGTAGGCCCATTCACCATTGGAGCGCGCATAGCCGTTGCGGTCTTCAATCAGCCGCACTGGGCGGGGAATCCAATCGCCGTTACGGTACCAGTTTCTGCCAGCAACGACGTCCGACCGCCCGTCACCATCGAAATCCGCGACATCGCACCCCTCGTTGGCGTCCACGGTCAACAGCCGCACTGAGAAATTCAGCGGCTCTTCAGCAACGACGGCCGAGGGCGTGCAGGCTGAGATCAAGACGGCAACGCAAAAACCAGTAGCAGAAGCTCTTCGACCGTTCATGTCATAGTGCCTTGGATCAAGCAAGTAGTAGAAAGGAACGCGGCGAGTGTGAGGCAGGCAGGGCGCGGTTAATAGCGAAAACCGTCCCATTGGTCGACTTGGGCAGTGCAGACCGAATGGATTTGGCGCCGCGTCTCCCGCAACAACTCTCCGGCCAGTTTACGGATGTATGGATCCGAAATCTCGGCTCCGTCGCCCCGCGTAGCGACCCCGTTGCGGTAATGCAACACCAGGCCAGGATGGAAACTGGGGGAAGCCACGTCGACGATTTCGATCGTATCACGACCGGATTGTTTGCGAAACAGCATGATGCATTCTCCGTCGCACTGGATCCAACCAACGAGGTCGGGATCTTCGCGACGGGCCTCGTCCATGCCCTCGGCGCGGTGGAACTTGGAATTCCGCACAATCTCCAGGGCGATGGTGATCCTGTCCGCCAGGCTCATTCCGGTGCGGTAATGCACAAAGAACAGCAGGCAGACGACTGCCACCAGGACCACCCACCACAAGGTGCCCATGCGTCGGTCCCCCAAGGGTCACAAAAAGAGAATACGAACGGGCCGTCCCGTCCCAGCTTCACCCACGTTATAACGCGCCGATCAACCCCTTCACCACGTTTCCTCGGGCGTTTTTCCTCCATCCGTCCAACTGCAGCACGCGTTGTGCCGCTTGCGCAAGCAGATCTGGCAATTTCGCCACGGCAAGCGCATGCCCCTCCGTCCAATCGTAGTCCAAGTCTTTCATGCCCCATCATCGGGCCAATTTCACCGGCAACAGAGTTGAAACCCGGGGGAACACTGCTCCACCCTTATGTTCGCCACTACCCCCCCTCGCGAGGGGCAAGAGAATTGATTTTTGGTGCGCTAATAGCATAGAATGGACGTTTGCGGAAACGTTCTCCTTG
>RFIQ01000292.1 GCA_003695565.1 Planctomycetota bacterium
GGGACCACTCAGGGGCAACCCGACGTCCCTACCACGTTCACTAACTTGATTATAGCCGTGGTGCGTCGATCCGAAACCCGCGCCCGACTCGGCAGACGCACTCCAGACACCGCCGGAAGAGATTAAAGAAAGCTGCCGCCGCGCAGCTTCACCCGATCGATCGGCTCGTGAATGACGTGAACTAGCGGTCCTGCTTGGCCAACTCTCGAAAATAGCCTTCAATGACGTCCCGATAATGGCTGGGAAGCTGCTCCGTCAACCGCTGCAACGCCTCCTGACGCTGCGCCGGTGGCAAATTACCCCATCCCGAACGTTGGCCGGTATCCTTCTTGTCGACATCGCCCGGGCCGGAACCACCCGCGATCTGGCTCTCCTCCATGGGCCGGCTCTGCGATTGCTGATCCGCCCCCTGACTTTGCGATTGCTGTTGCTGCTGCTGTTGCATCTGCTGCTCGATTTGCTCGATCAGCTTGTCAAGCTTCTCGACGATTTTCTGCTCTTCTTCACGCACCAACTGCCCGGCACGGCCCAAATCCAAACGCCGATGGACGTCGCGCATCAATCGAGCGACCTCGTCGAGCGATTCCGGTTCGTATCCTTCGAGGTCAGCCCGGATCAGCCTGGCGAGGCGCGCGTACCGCACCGGCAATTCCGATTCCCGTTGCAACAACAAATCGACATCCTCCAGACAGGCCTCCGGTTGCAGCAAATGATGCTCGCTCAACGCGCGGTAGAACAACAGCGACCCTGGATCGCAGACCTGGTCCACCTGTATGCCGGCCATTGATTCCAACGCCTCGTCGTACATTTTCCGCTGCGCAAAGGCGCGTCCGCAGGCCAATCGAAGGGCGTCCTGCAACCAACCCGGCACCTCTGTCGCCAACCACGGCAGGTCGCGCGGCGCGGGAGGCAGGGCCAGGGGATCGGCCAACCGGACCAGCACCTCGTTGACCCGCGCGTCGACGGCTGCACCAGAAGCCAAGACCCGGTCGAGCAGTTCCGGGCCCCGCAACCCCCGCACATCGGCCGGCCAGTAGGACTCGACCCGCCGCCGAACCTCCTCCGATGCCTGCTGCTGCTCCAAGTAGCTGACGACGAACTCCTGGTAGACCGTGGCGGCCGGCCAATCCCACTGGGCTGTCTTGCGCAACCCCTCTTCCGAAGTCCCGGAATCGGCCCTACCTGCAGATGGGAGAAAGAGACCGGTTACAACCATGCACAGCGCCGAAAGGGCTGCGCAGCATGTCGCTCGATCGAATCGCGGGTTGGAACGCACCGTCCGTTGTCGCTGAATAGTCACACCAGGTTCCCCTCCGAGTCGCAAACACAATTCGGTAAATGACCTTTGCACCATCCCCAGCCCCTCGCCCGTTTGCGGCACATCGTATCGAAGCACTGCCCGCCGATCGCATGGCTCACCGGCCAATCCTGCAGTGGCCGCTAAGCAGCCTATTGATTGTAGCCTTTTCCGGGTCAGGAATCCAAGAAAGAAAACATCTCCCCAGTGCTCTCATGGACAGGCAATGTTCCGGACGCGCTCGTGCATGGACAGGCAATGTATCGAGCTGGAGGCCGAGCCCTCCGAGAACCTGGGGCAAACGGGCAGGATAGGACGATTCATCCGATTCTCGGGGAACTTTCATCCCGAGCATGCATCAAAGCGTCGGCACTGTGTTGTTTGGATACACACGGGCACGAAGTGCGGCTTCGACGCGCGCGATCGTCACTACCGGTATGACGCGACCTGCCCACCTGTAAATCTGGGCCGCCCAGGAGATTTGGGATACACGCCCCCCGCGAGAATTTGCAACGGGTTGGGTCGCAATTATAATCGACCCTCAAGCCTTTTTTGGGTCGCGGACCGCGCCGAATGGCCGCTATCGACCCAAGTACACTCCTCATTTTGGTGGTTCTTCAGACCGAAATTGCACACCCGACGACGTGCACCTCCCCCTCGATCGAGGTAATCCGGGGGTCCGCGTCTGGAATTCACCCATTTTCAAGGGCTGGTTCATGGCCAATCGTAAGAGCTCATTGGCAAAGTCTCGTTCTTCTCGCTCCGTCAAGCAGTCGGAGGCTCAAGCCAGAAAACGGCGCGTTCGCGAGCTGTTGCTCGAGAATCTTGAGCAGCGGCAGTTGCTGGCGGTGGGGCCTCAGTTGATCGGCATTCAGCCGAATACGAGCGACTTGCTAACCGATGGCTCGGTGCAAACGGTGTCTCCGCGCGAACTGGTCTTCCGATTTGACGACGCACAGCAGATCGACCCCAACACGGTCGCGGGAATCCGGATCACGGCCGCCGGCGGCGATGGTTCCTTCGATCGCTTTTCCGCCGAGAGCGGGTTTGGGAGCAATGGCGAAGCCAGCATTCAACTTACGGCCGATGTGCCTGGTCAGGGATTCACGGTCAACGTTTCGACCGGAGATTTAGGCGCCGGTGCGGCACCAGCCATTTCAATCTCGGGATCCACCATTGCAGTAACGCTCAACTCGAACCCCACGTCTCCCACGACTGCCAACCAGCTTGTGCAAGCGATCAATGGCTCGCCGGCTCTGCTGGGCAAGATCACGGCGCAACTGCTGGGCGGCGATGGCAATGCTCCCTTGGGCCAGAGGCCTGCCAACGAGTATTCACCCATTTTGCTCACCTCCAACAACGACCGGCAGATCATCCCCGGGGCGGTATTGGTGGGTGATGCTCCGGATGAGAACGAGGTTCGCGTGCGATTTGCGGAGAACCTGCCCGACGA
>RFIQ01000293.1 GCA_003695565.1 Planctomycetota bacterium
GAATCCCGGTTGCCGTTTGGGCCCGGGCGACCGTCCCCCCGAATCAAACCGTCCCCCCGCTAGGGAGACGTTTTTTCCTGCTGAACTTGTGGCGATGGACCCCCTCGTCTACCATGAACGGGTCTGGGACTCGTGGTGTATGGTTTTGTTTAGTTGCCAGGTGAATGATCCGCGCCGACGTATCTGGCGTTACCCCAAAAACTCGATTGAACATGCGTGCCCGCCGCGAGCATGTGCTTGCCGTGCAGAGATGCAGCGAATTCTGCAATTAGGGACGGCCCCAAACAACGAACTTGTAACTGCACCTGGGCGCCGGCTTGGTTGCCAGCCCGACCTGAGCGGTCGAATTGGAGCGCCGGTGCGACTCGGTAGATGGAAGGATGAGAGGAATTGCGGATGAGCCGACCGACCTGTTTCTTGTTGGGGATCGCCGTTGGCGCTGCCGGACTTTACATCAGCGAAAACTACTACGTCGTAAAAGGAAAAGAGACGGTCCACGTCGTCCGCAAGATCGCTCCGCGGCTGGATTTTCCCTATCGCGACATCCGTGAATACTCTGTGGAAGACTGGCGCCAGGACCCAGCTCTGGCTTTGGCCATACTCAAGTCCGGTAAGGAGGACTTGCTGGTCGATAGCGGCGTAGCGCAGATTCAGCAGCAGGTTAACGCATGGCTCCAATCGCTGGGCATCGACTCTCCGTAGCCTAGCGCAATGGCTCTTGACCCACGAAAGCCTGGGCTCATGGGCTGGTTTTGCTCGATGATCGCTGGCCTGCGGACAACGCAACCACGTCGGGTGCGCCGCACTCGTATGCCTCCTCCGGTTCCTGGCCGGGGACGCTGCGTAGTGGTGGGTTCGGGTCGAGGACCCAGCCATGACATTCAGCCATGGCGTGCCACAGGTCCGGGAGCCAACGAGCGGTGGCCTCCAGGACCGGGAACGTGGTGGTCTGCTGCAGTTTGGCAGCAAAAGCGTCGATCCAATCGTTCAAGTGATCGCGCGTAAATCGCTCCAAGGCCTGTCGCGTGATATCGAGCTGGTCCTGGCTGGTTGCCCGAGCTGACATGACCAGGAGCATCGCCACGAATTCAAGCTCGGTGAGCAAATGGTCCGGGCGTTCCCCGTTGGCGGCAGATTGCCAGCCGAAGGCACGATAAAACCCACACACATCGCCGATGATGGCGCCCTTATCGCGACGAATATAGGCGGATTCATTGATGGGGCAGTAGAGCGAGGCATCGAAGAGCAACCGCCAGCAGCCATCCCACATGGACGGCTCAGCGGTTTGTGCAAGCTCGACCGCACACCAGAGACGATCGGCCAACGCATCGCTGGCAGGCAATTGCGCTGCGGCGCACAGCGCTACCATATCGGCTTTCCCCATGCTGGCGAATGGTTGCTGATGCAACGACGGGGGCCGCAAGAGGTCGACGGTGATCAGCACCAAATCGGCTTGGGCCAGCAAAGCGATAGCATCGAAGGATTCGGACTGGTTCATGGCTGAATCCTCATGGGAATCCAATTGGTGATTTGTTTTCGACCACCGCGATTGTCTGCATTCCCGTCCCATACCGCGAATGCAATCAACTGCTTATCGGGATTCTCTCGTCAACGGTCCACCAGCGGATCACCGGCCGTCATGGGTCTGTCGATCACCACATACCAGACACCATCATGCCACTCGCCGCGGGCGTTGCTGGGCGTTTCGCCGGCATCGGTGGAACTGCCGAAACCGTGAGCTCCCAACTCCTCGATGGGCTTGGTCCGCTCGGGATTGGACATCGGATTGCCCACGGCCCAGCCGCTCTGGTACTGCCGGGCAAGTTCGTTCTTGTAGGCGACATCGAAAGAGACGGGACCGTATTTGTCCGCGAACCAATAGAAGTCGACCCACAGATTCGGATACACCTTGGTAATGTCTTGAAATCCTTCGTCCACATCTTTCTGCCACAGAGCTTTCCAGTACAGGATGTCGACCGGCATGTCAGGTCCCCCCATGGTGTAAGGCGCTCCGTCCTTGAGAGGAAACTGCATGGCGACGGCATCGGAAAACTCGCCGACGTTACTCCGATAGCATGGCTGCGGTTGGTTCCAACTCAATCGCCACACGATTCGTTGACCATCGTGCACCGCCTGGACGCGCAATTCATCGACGGTTTGTTGCGGCAACACCGGCTCGGCAGATTGCTGTTTCTCCAGCTTGATGGTGTGCACGGCGACTTGTTGCCAGAACGAATCCAGCGGTGAATCGAGGGCCGGGGCTTGGGGGACACGAACGATTTCCAAGGTGGGAGGAACGGCAGGAACTCCGGTCGCGCCGGCGGAGTCTGCGGCGGTCGGCCCGGCAGGGACTGCCGGCGCCGCGCCCGCGGGCTGGTCTTGCGCGGCAGCCCCCCCGCCCTCCGGTAGGACGACGACCACCGGCGGCCGGGTGGCAACGAAGATGACGACCACCATGCCGATGATGACTACGAGGCTGGCAACGACAAACAGCAGCGATAGTTGTTTTTCTGCATTCTTGTTCATGGCCTGGTATCCTGTGCGCTGATTTGTATCCGTCAAGCGTTGCGAGATGTTGTCCCTCAGGCGGTGTTGTGGCGATAGGCTCCCGTTTTTTCATCTAAGAATTTGCGGAAGTAGGTCGGTTCGGTGAAAGGAACGCGAGCAACCTCTTCACCGTCGACGTCCCATCCGATGGCTACTTCGTCCTGCACCTCGAAGCGCGTGATGATGCGGTTGGTGGCTCCAAACAGCATCAGCGCACCCAGCAGCTTGGGGTCATCCTTGAGGTTGCGGTACATGTTCTTGGAGCGTTCGACTCCCGGACCGAAAATTTGCTCGAGGAATGGATCGGGCACGTGCACGGGTGGGATATAGAACACGTTGGGCCCGGTACCGAATTGGGGATAGCTAGGCAAAGCCAGCTTGCGAATCTTGACGATGAAATCCAGCGGATTGTCTTCGCGCGGAGGCCCATCGGTGGTCAGAAATCCATGCAGTCGGATCTTGCCGATGCACGATTCGACGCACAGCGCGACGTCGCCCTGTTCCACGCGCGGGAAGCAACCGATGCATTTCTCGCTGGCGCGGTTGATGACGTTGTAAAAGACCTTCTTGTAGGGGCAGGCTTTGATGCATTCCTGGTATCCGCGACAGCGTTCCTGGTCGACCAGCACGATGCCGTCCTCCTGACGTTTGTAAATCGCCTTGCGGGGGCAGGCTGCCAGGCAAGCGGGATGGTCGCAGTGATTGCAAATGCGCGCCAGGTAGAACATCCACATCGGGTGCTCGCCTTCGAAGTGGTGTCCCTGCTCGACCATCCCCGTGATATCGTCCTCGCCCAGATTGGGCGATGCATAGTCCTCCGGTTCGGGAAGATGACCGGTGGGCGGTTTACCC
>RFIQ01000294.1 GCA_003695565.1 Planctomycetota bacterium
CGACAGCGCAGCATGCAGAACGATTCCCAGCAGCATGGCGATCGCCCGCAGTGCGTCCAAATCGTGCCGGCGGTCGATCGGCGGAGCCGCGGATACCGCGTCCGTCGCAAGCGTCGCCTCAAACACCGGTGACGAGGCCTGAGAGGGCGGTTGTTTCGAATCGATGGTGCTCACGGGAGATCTCCAAACCGTAGATTTCAGGGGTTCGGGTTGGCATTCTCGTTCCCAGGCTCTGCCTGGGAACGCATTGCATGCGAGGCTCAGCCTCGCGATGGTCAGGCGGAGCCTGTAAGGCATTCGGTTCCCAGGCAGAGCCTGGGAACCAGTAAAAGCGTACTCGGGGCGGTGAAGACTCGCCTGACATCGCAGGCGATCACTCGATTCTGGCTCGTTCAATGTCGCGGAGCAGCGTTTCCGCTTCCATGATGCTGCGGCCCGCCAATCTTCTGCGCAAGGCAGCGGTCGACGGAGAATCTGATCGCTGCACGCGCCAATACAGCCACAACGACAGCGCCATGCCGATTGTGCCGACCAATAGGGATGGGATTAGTGAATGCGGATGAACTACCAGGTCGAATCCGAGGCTCACGGCGGTGGGGATCCACATCAGCCACCACGAGAAGCCAACAAGCGGTGCGGTGAACAGGTAAATGCGGCGGACCGATTCGAGTTGTCGGCGAATTGACTCCACGGACTCCGCATAGTCGATCCGCTTGATCCTCGTGCACACTGCGGCTCCAGCGGCGATCAACAGCACGCCGTAAACGTGCACAACAATGCCGCTGACGAGTCGATGAGGGACGTCGGTGAAGCGCGCCCAGCACTGGGCTCCGAGGACGACGAGCAAGATGCCGATCAGGATCTGAATGAGTTGCCCGCGAAACAGCGGTCGTAAACTGGCTCGCACCCGCTCCATCAGTTCCCGACGGGTCAGAATCCAGCGAGCCGCCAATTCCCGGTCCTGGACGCTCGGAGGAGATGAGTGGTGGGCGGTCGATGCGGTACTGCCCGTCGCGCTCGATCCAGGCAGAATTTGCGTTGCAGCCGGCGGCATGTCCGGCGTGGTGGCGATCGACTCGACGTCCGACTTGACATCGGTGGCTGACTGGTAGCGGCGTTCTGGTTCCTTTTCCAATGTCCGCAAGACGACTTCGTCGAGCCGCACATCAATGTCCACTTTCTGCGACGGCAGGGGGAACCGCCCTTGCGGCAATTCGCCGGTCAGCATTTCGTAGAACACAACTCCCAGCGAGTAGATGTCAGCTCGATGATCCACCCGGTGCGAGCCTTCGAATTGTTCGGGGGCCATGTATCGGGGCGTACCCATCACCTGGTGCGTTTGGGTGAGCGAGGCGGCGACCGGATCGCTTCCCAGGATCCGAGACAGCCCGAAATCAGCGATTTTCACCACACCGGCGGGCGAAATCAGAATGTTCTCGGGCTTGATGTCGCGATGCACAATGCCACTGTCGTGCGCGAACTGCAGAGCGTCGCAAAGCTGCGGAATGATCTGTAGGGCTTGTTCAGGTGCAAGCTGGCCGCCTTGCAATACGTCGCGCAGGGTCGGGCCGTCGACGAATTCCATCAAGAAGTAATACATCTCGCCCGACTGGCCGAATTCGTACATGGCAACGATGTGAGGATGGTTCAGTCGGGCTAATGCCCGGGCTTCGCGGGTAAACCGCAGCGCGAACTGCATGTCCTGGGCAAATTCGTGCGGAAGGATCTTGAGCGCGACCAGCCGATCCAGGCCGATTTGTCTGGCCTTGTAAACGGCCCCCATGCCCCCCACGCCGAGCAGTTCCATGATTTCCAGAGCCGGAAACAGAGGGGCGAGTTGTTCCGGAGTGGGCGCTTCGAACTTGCCCTGCGACGGCGATTCATTTAGGGCCTTTTGGATTGACTCGGCAAAATCTGGAAATCGCTGGATGTACGACTCGGCCGCGGGAGACTCTCCGGCGCGGCGACGGTAATCGACGTCCAAGAGGATCAATTCGATGAGCAGCACGGCGCGCTCATCCGGAGTGAATTCTCCCTCCAGCAAGGATTCGATCGCAATGGGCTCACCCTGCTGCCAACTAGCTTCAAACTGAGTGCAAACGGCATCGATGCGTTCCAAGCTGGAGATCGGTAGTTTATTGTCCTGGTCATTCTGGCGGCCGGTCATCATCCTGCAGTAGCCCCTGTTGGAGTTTCTCGCGGATCAAGTGCAAACGCCGTTCGATCGTTCGCTCGGAGCACTCGAACCGCAGAGCCAATTCCCGATTCGAGTACCCCTCCAACTTAGCAACCGCCAAATCACGCAAACTCCCGACACCCAGCGAACCAAGAAATTCCTCCATCGATTCCTGCATCATGAGCACCATTTCCGGTGACGGCTCGTTGCCGATGACTTCGTGGACTATGTTGGGGCTGTCCAGTGAACGGATGTCGGCATCTCCACCGCGGCGCAGCCGCCGGTCATGTCGCCGTTTGTCGATAATCTTTCTGGCAGCCATGCGGAGCAGTAGGTGCCACAAATCGTCGCGGCTGGACAGGTTGGGAAACCGGCCGCGCTGGGCTGCAGCGTAAAAGCTCTTGAAGACGCTCAGGACGACATCCTCTTCATCCGACGGCCCGCGGTTTTGACCTGCCAGCCTTTGCCGAACGGACCGCAGGAGGGAATCGAAATAATGTTCCCAGATTCTATGGGCGGCCAAAGAGTCTCCCTGTTTCACCTGGTCGATCCAATGGCTGACTCGATCCTGGTCCGACACGTTGTCGCTCCTTCCGCGCAAACGAGATTTCGGGGGGCGGTGGGAAGTTTCTTGACCCGGCAGGGGCGCCAGCGGTCCGGAGCCTGTCACGCAGTTGCGGGCTGGGCGCAAGGGGAGTTGCGGTTCGCGTAGGGAGGGCATCAAATAAAAAAACCC
>RFIQ01000295.1 GCA_003695565.1 Planctomycetota bacterium
CGACATTTCAATAATACTAAAACTATGGAAACATCAAGAGCAGTGCAAGCCCTATCCGCGTTGGCTCAAGAATCGCGTCTGGAAGTCTTTCGACTCCTGGTGCGTTGCGGTGAAGAAGGTCTGCCGGCTGGCAAGATCGCTGAACAGGTTGGCGTGCCCCCTGCCACCCTTTCTTTCCATCTCAAAGAACTGAGCCGCGCCGGATTGATCAGCCACCGACGCGCGGGCCGCTCGTTGATTTACAGAGTCGATTTCGAAGGCATGCGCGGCTTGTTGTGCTACCTGATGGAAGATTGTTGCCAAGGCAAGCCCGAATTATGCCAGCCTGATTTCAACGAAGCGGACTGCTGCAAGTCTCCAACATCGCGACGAAAGAAACACTCACCACAAAAGCGATAGCTCCGCTCAGTTCGCAGCCGGTTGGGGCTACAGCCGCATCCTGGGTGAACTCCGCAAGCTGCGAGTCGATCGCATCTCGCGGCAGACTGTCAAGAACATCTTGGTGGAAAACGACCTGGATCCCTGAGGTGGTCCCCAATTCCTGGACCACCGGCGAGCGGAAAATTGGATAGAGGTTGCGGCTTGCTGTCGGGATCCGGACCGTGCAATCTGCGGCATCCAGCAACGCAGTTCCGACGATATAATCGGAGACCGGGCGGAACATGACTCCCACCACGGACCGGATGGGGAATTGCTGGGAAGCGACGCATCACGAACTCGCAGGAGTGTTTGCCGATGGCCGAAACCATCTTTCTGAAGATTATTCGCGGGGAGATTCCCGCCAAGGTCGTGCATGAGGATGACTTGTGCATGGCCTTTCACGATATCGCACCGAAGGCCCCGGTGCACGTGCTGGTGATCCCGAAGAAGCCAATTGAATCGGTCAATGATATCGATGAAGATGACATTCCTATATTGGGCCATATCTGGGCCACCATCCCCAAGATTGCCCAGCAATTGGGGATCGCCCAATCGGGTTACCGCGTGGTGGTGAATTGCGGGGCCGATGGCGGCCAAGAGGTAGCGCACTTGCACTTCCATTTGCTAGGCGGTCGCAAATTGACCTGGCCGCCGGGGTAGGTCAGCGCATGGGATTGGTGCTGAGTGGGAGACTGGCCGCCTAACCCATCAGGGAAAGCTCCGTTCGGGTGAAGTAAGATGCTGACCAGTTGCCTTAGCGAATTGCCGAGCGTAGCGACGAAGGCGACGCGTCGCCGGTTTCTGGCGTGGGCTGCTGGGGGTAGCCTGGCGGTGGTGGCGCGCG
Organism: Planctomycetota bacterium; assembly: GCA_003695565.1. GTDB lineage: Bacteria > Planctomycetota > Planctomycetia > Pirellulales > Pirellulaceae > Aureliella. The sequence continues at coordinate 1,265 of RFIQ01000295.1, forward strand.
CGCTGCAGGCAGCAGGACCGGAGACCAACACGGCCGAGTTTCGAGCTCATGCGTTGGGGATGCTGTACGGTTCGGCGATTGGCGATGCGTTGGGTGGTCCGATCGAGTTTCTGGAATCGGATGCACCGACCGGCTTGTGTGCAGCGCGGCGGTGGCCAGAACAGCGGCGTTTGACACCAGAGATCTGCCAGGCACTCGCGTCGACGATTCCGTTGTTGGAGTACGCATCGCTTCGCCCCGAGGCGGCCCCGTACGGACCTTGGCGGGAACATGCCCCGCCGGGGACGATCACGGATGACACGCGCCACAAGATCATTCTGCTGTCGGCCGTGCAACGAGCCGTCCAGGCAGAACGGCCACTTGCGGTGGACGACATTGCCCGCTCATTTCTCGATTTCCACCTCGCGGACGATCTTTCGGCGGATCTGGCGACATTGGTGGAGGAGGGCTTGCGCGAGTATCGCCTGGCGTCGCGCTGGGTATTGGGGGAGAGAAACCTGGCGTTGGCGCGTCCCGTGGAGCGTCTGTGGGCGGGCGTCGACAATTGTTCGGGGCAGATGATGTTTCTGCCCTTGGCGATTCCGTGGGCGGGATCGCCTGACGATACCTACGCCCAGGTATTTGCACTGGACTTCATCGATACCCCTTTGGCGAAGGATATCACCGCTGCCATCGTGGCTGGCATCGCTGCATCATTATCCGCGTCAGGATTGCAGCGGAGTCCCCCCGGGCGTTGGGAGTTGCTGTTGCAGGTAATGCGGGAAACCGATCCGTACGGTTTCCGAGACGTTCCCTTCGCGGGCCGGCAACTCGACCGGTGGATGGATACCGCCGAGCGACTGGCGCGCGAAGCGGAGGGGTGTCCGAAACGCCTGTACCATTTGTTGGAAACCGCAGGACGGCCGACGTACTGGTGGGACGCACACTTTACGTTGTTGGTGCCACTAAGCATGTTGCACCTCACTCAGTTCAATCCTTTGGCGGCCTTGCACTTGACGCTGGACTTCGGGCATGACACCGATTCCTATGCACAACTATTGGGGGCGTGGATCGGTGCGGTGCACGGCGTCGATCTTTTCCCGGCGGAATGGAGAGCCGCTGTCGACAGGGGGCTGGAGCGCGATTTTGCGCAACGGATAGAAAAATGGTTGGACCTGCTAGTACAACTCCCGGCTGGTCAAGCGTCTGATGATCGGTAGTTCCAGTCCACGGCTCGGGCCAGGCCGGATTCAAGCGCGGCAGGAAGGCGACAGCGACCCTCCGTCAACCTCTGCCGATCGTGACGGCGGTAGCGGCCTCGGGTTGTTGTTGGCTGGCACAATGGAATGCCCCCAAGCCCCATATCAGGTCGAACGCGTCCAGTGGCACGACGGTGCGATCGGAAAACAGGTGGGTGAGCAACTCGATGGCGGGTCGGTCTGTCGATTCGTGCCGAAAGGTGGGAACGATTACAATGCCATTGGCGATCAGAAAATTGCAGTAGCTCTCAGGGACGCGTACGCCATCGATCATGCGCGGACGCGGTATCGGTAACTCGTATACTTCGATCGGTTCCCCATCCGCTGTGGTCGAGGATTGCAGCAACCGGCGATTCGCCGCAAGACTCGCCGCATTCGGATCGTCGGCATCGCTGCAGGCTGCCACGACGACGGTAGATCGGTTGACGAACCGGGCCAGTTGGTCGATATGGCCATCGGTATCATCTCCCTCCAGGCCGTCGCCGGCAAGCCAAATGATCTTGTCCACCCCCAGTTGGCGGCCCAATTCGCGCTCGATCATCTCCTTGGACCAACCCGGGTTGCGGCGAGGGTTCAACAGGCAACGTTCCGTAGTAAGCAGGGTCCGAGCTCCGTTGCCTTCCAAGGCTCCCCCTTCGCAGTAGATGGACGATTGATTCCGCGGACATCCGATCGTCTTGCAAATGGTTTCTGCAGCGGCCGCGTCCAAGTCGAACGGAGGGTACTTGCCACCCCAGGCGTTGTATTTCCAATCTACGCCGACCAGTGTCCGATCATCGACGCGCTGTACAAAAGTGGGGCCATAGTCCCGGATCCAGCAATCGTTGGTGGGGACATCGTGGAGGTGAATATTCGGGTTGCCATTCAAATGCGCAGTGGCCGAGTCGCGGCAGTTCTCGTTCACCAACACATGGACCGGTTGAACCTCTGCCAGGGTGCGCACCAGCTTGCTGAAACAGGCCGGAACATTTTCGAAGCGATTCGGCCAGGTATCCAGATTGTGCGGCCAGGCGATCCACGTTGCCGCTTGGGGTTCCCATTCTGCCGGCCATCGATACGGGCTTTGGTGGGGCACTGTCATTCTCACTGGTCAAGGCGTTGTCGTTGCAAGCGGCCGCCTGCGGGCTGCAGGTGTGCACCTGGATTTAATTCAGGAAGCGCGCGGTCAATTCTCCGTAGGCGTCCACGCGTCGATCGCGCAGGAACGGCCAATGAGTTCGCACGACGTCGATCGCGCCCAACTCACACGCGGCCATAACAATCTGTTCCTCTGCCGGCGAACCAAGGGCCAGCAGTGTACCGTTGGGATTGGCGATAAAGGACTGACCCCAGAATTCGATCCCGTCCTCTACTCCCACACGATTCGCAGCGCCCACGTACAGTCCATTGGCGATGGCGTGGGCGCGCATCGAGGTCTGCCAGGCATCGTGCTGCGTGGTGCCGAATGCATCTTTTTCAGCGTGCAACCAACCGATGGCCGTCGGATAAAGCAAAATCTCGGCGCCGCGCAGCGCGAACAAACGCGCTGCCTCTGGATACCACTGATCCCAGCAAACACCAACCCCCAGTACCGCATGCCGGGTCTTGGCTACCGTGAATCCCAAGTCGCCTGGTGTAAAGTAGAATTTCTCGTAGTAATTGGGATCGTCGGGAATGTGCATCTTGCGATAAAAACCGACCAATTCCCCATCGGTATCGAATGTCAGTGCCGTGTTGTGGTAGAGTCCGGGCGCGCGCCGCTCGAAGATCGAGCAAACGATCACGACCTGGTGCGCTTTCGCCAGTTGTTGCAACCGAGTACTCGTTGGTCCCGGGATCTCCTCCGCCAGATCGAAATGGGCATGGTCTTCGGTTTGGCAGGGATAGAGCGTGTTGAACACCTCCTGCAAGCAAATGATTTGCGCGCCGGATCGGGCCGCCTGAGCGATCCTGTCCTCGGCCTTATCGACATTCTCCCCTTTGTCTGCAGTGCAGGCCATCTGGACCAGGGCCAGATTCACGGTACGATCGTCACGAGTCATCGTTTTCCTTCTTCGAGCCGGGCACAACCTCTCTGCTGCCATCAACTTCCGGATCGGTACACGGGATTAAACGGAGGCGTCGATGAATCGTAAATGCTACCAACCCTGGAGCCAAATTCAATCGGTACCATCCGCTTTGAAAGGGTGAACCAGCGAAAAAATGTCCGAGAAAAAAACAGTCCCGGGCGTCTTTGTGACCGGAACTGACACTGGCGTAGGGAAGACGTTCCATAGCGTGCGCCTGATTCGCTGCTTGCAGGAGTTCGGTTGGTTGGTCGGCGCGTACAAGCCGGCGGCCAGCGGGTGGTCCGAGGACGATCCCTGCAGCGACCCGCAGTTGTTATGGCAAGCTATCGGCGGTTGCCAGCCTCTGTTGCGGGTTTGCCCTCAACGTTTTCGGGCCCCCTTATCGCCTCCGGAAGCCGCCGCTGCGGAAGGTCGAACGGTGGACCAGGATCTGTTGATGCAAGGGGCCCTGTGGTGGCGCCAGCGCTGCGACTTCCTCGTGGTCGAAGGAGTGGGAGGCGTTCTGTCACCACTGTCAGACGCATTGACCTGTGCGGACTGGGCGGAGCAATTGGGTCTGCCGGTTCTGTTGATCGTTCCCGATCGATTGGGAGCCGTCAATCAGGCGCTGACCGCCGCCGAGGCTATTCTGCGGCGGCGATTGCGACTGGCAGGCATTCTGCTGAATACCATGCCCAATCACGACCCCGCAGACACTTCATTGCAAACCAATGCAAAGTGGATCGCTCGATTCCTGCCTGGGGTGGCCATTTACCCGAACGCGGAGGAGTGGGCCGCGGATTGCTGCGGCCAACGCGGCCCTGCCAACAGTTCGTCTCGAGCTGGAAAGACCGACGGCTGAGGTAGCCAGCGTCCACATGGCGGCTATCCCACCAGCCCAGCGCATCGAGCTGCTGGGCTCCACGGTCGCACGGCAGACGGCGCCGCGCATTCCGGCTCAGTAGGCGGTTTCCTGTCGCCATACGACCCACAAGGTGCGGAACAGGATCTTGATGTCCAGCCACAGGCTCCATTGTTGAATGTACTGGTGGTCGTACTGAACGCGCTTCTGCATTTTTTCCAGGGTTTCCGTTTCGCCCCGATAGCCCTCGACTTGAGCCAGACCGGTTATGCCAGGTTTCACCTTGTGCCGCAGCATGTATCCCCGAATCAACTTGCGATAGTGTTCGTTGTGCGCCGTAGCGTGAGGACGGGGCCCGACCAGGGACATCGAGCCTTCCAGAACATTGAACAACTGAGGAAGTTCATCCAGGCTGGTGCGGCGCAGGATTCGCCCAATGGGAGTGATCCGGGGATCGTCCTTGGTCGCCTGACGGACTATCGGTCCATTGTCACAAGTGCGCATGGTACGGAATTTCCACACCCAGATTTCCCGGCCATCCAGTCCGTAACGGCGTTGCCGGAAGAAGACTGGCCCGGGCGAAGACCATTTGACCAGCAGGGCCAGAATCAACATCAGCGGAGCCAGCAAGACTAACCCGATCGCAGCTGCGCAGAAATCGAATACCCGCTTGACCCAGCCGTCAACACCGTACAACGGAGACTCGAACACGCTCACTGCGGGCAAGCCCCCCAAGGACGTCCAGCGCGAGTGAAGCAGTTCGAAGACGAAGAAGTCGGGGACGATATAGACATTGGCTGTCGTATCAGCCAGGGCGTTGAGGATCCATCGAATTCGAGCTTCGGCCCGCATGGGGAGCACCACGAACACCGTATCGATCTCGCCGCTGCGGACGCGGCGTTCCAGCTCCTGCAATTTGCCAAGATAGGGGCAACCGGATGGAGGTTGAACATCCCAGCGTTCGGATGTGCGATCGTCGAAGAAGCCCACCATCTTGAAGCCAAACTCGGGCGATGCCTCAGCGCTTTGGAACAACCGCAGTCCCAGATCGTTTACCCCGGCAATCGCGCAGCGTCGTGTCCCAATGCCACGAGCCAACATGATTTGCAAAACGATGCGGACGAGCATGTGTTGCAAGCCCAGCAGCGACCCCGTCAACACGATCCATCCCAAGACACTGCTGCGGGCAAAATGCTCACCCTGCCGAAAGAAGAACCCCAGTAGTGCAAGGCCTAAGACCGTCGTCAACCAGGATCCCAGCACCATCGTCAAATCGGTATTAGCCGTCCGCGCATGGTCGGAACGGTAGACGCCCAGGCTCTCGGCGATCAGCACATACAGCAAGGCAGCGACGGCGATGGCCAGCATCGATCGGTCGCTGGGATCCTGCCCTGCCAACCACTGGCTGGTGTACAGCGATACGCCGATCGTCAATGCATCGAGCGCTCGACGCAGGAGAGCGACCGGAGAGTCGGCGGAATGGATCGTAGGGGACGACATGGGCTTTTCGCAATTCAGGAATGTCTCGAACTCGGTATTCTCACAGCGACAGTGCCACCATCGCCGATGTTCAATCCAGGACGGGCGTGCGCGAGACTTGGACGTGCTCGTGGAGATACTCAACGGGACGCATGAGAAGTCGCTGCGAACACCTGTCCATGGTTTGACGCAATTATCTAGTCATTCACTACATGGACCGTTTCGATTCTGGATAGGACTTCGAATTGATTCGTGGCAATGCGACGGCAGCCGATGACGGTCGCCAGGATGCGCCGCGAACAATAGTAAACGGCAATCTGTTGGCGAGGGAAGAGTTGCCGGTCCACGTGCACGCGGATCTCGCTTGGCGAAAGTTCTGTGACCACCACGCTGATGCGGTTGCCTGGTCGAATCAGTTGGCCCAGGACTCCGGGGCTGCGTTCCATTGATAGTTGCGCCGGATCTCTGAGAGCAATTCTTCGGCCCGGGGACTGCGCGCTTGCCTGATCGCTGCCATCCGTCGTGGACTGCGGCGGTTTCGACGACGAGCGATCGGACGCGCGTGGGTTTCCGGGATCGCTCGAGGCAACGGTAGCCGATTCCGATGAATGCGTGGGGCAAATGTGAGTGGGCGTCATAGTCCTGGCTCAAATGCTACGTACCGGTTACTTGCTCCGCGTTGTTCACTTTTGCACGGAACTTGGAAAACTTGCATGGAAAAACTCTCTGATGCAGCCCTCGACGTCGCGGCGACCGTCAGGCCTGCCCGGCGATTCAAGGCTAGATCAACCGGATAAGACCGCGTGGGCGTCGACCGTGTCGCTGGCAACCAGCCTGACCCAGCACGAGAGCATGTCACTGTCGAAGGCGGTTTCGCGTCCCTCTTCGAGTACCGCCAAGGCTTCCTCGGTGGACATCGGTGGTCGGTACGGACGCCGAGAGGTGAGCGCTTCAAACACGTCCACGATTGTGCAAAGTCGTGCATAGGGATGGATTTCGTCTCCCAGAACTCCGACTGGATAGCCGCCGCCATCCATTCGCTCGTGGTGCTGGTAGACCATCATCAGAACTCCCAGGGGAAGGTCTTCATCTTCCACCAACAACTCGAAGCCCGTGGTGGGGTGCTGGCGTATCTGTTCTAGTTCCTCTTCAGTCAGGCGGCCCGGCTTGACCAGTATCTGCTCATCGACGTACAGCTTGCCGAGATCGTGCAATAGTGCACCTTGCGCAACTTCATGCAGTTGATGCTCGTTGAATCCGAGTTCACTCGCTAGCATGAGTGCGAACATGGCCACGTTGGCTGAGTGGGTGAAGGTCGCATAGTCGTGGTGCAGGACCGCACTGAGTTGTTGGATAGTGATGGGGTGGCTGCCAAGTAGCGCTTGACTTTCAGCGGCCAACCGGTCGGCTGCCCGGCAAATCTGCTGGGTATCGCGCGAAGCGAACGCCTCGTTGAGAATATCGCGAACCATCGAACTCAACAGCGCCACGCGGCGCTCGATCGGTTGGGAATCATCCTGGACCAAAGCTACCCAATTCTCGCGCAAGTATTGTTGCAACCGCGAACTGTCCACATCACGAATGAACAAACGATGGGCGGTTCGTTCGGTCAGCTTCTCGATATCCCGGGCTTTCGGGATGCAGGTGGCCGAACAGAACAGTACTGGTTTGGCGTCGGGGGCGACGCTAAGGTAGATATCGACTCCGGGAGGCGTCTGGGAAGAAAGTATGGAGGGACTGATAGGAATCCATCCATGGGCCATCGGATCAATGCTGCGGGAACTACGAGACATGCTCAGCTCAATCCTTTATTCCGACGGAAGGCATGCAAACTAGGGCCAAAAAACAGCACAAAGCGCCGACGTTAGCGATTCGGGACAATGTCCCTTTGAAAGTTAGGTTAAATCCGTTGCCTGCGTCTGTAGAACGCGGAGATTTGATGCTGCGAACAACGCAGCCGCTTGAGCAATCGGGATATTCGGTACAATTGGCAGGGCAGTTCCCCGTCGTCACAGGGGCACGCGACTGAGTTGGGGCAGCGCTCTGACCAGCATCATCGACCATGTCCCGTCCACGATCAGTGTCGGTCAAGCACCTTTGGGCCCCTGCATCCGTCCCACGGTGTTGGCAGCGTCGAAATGAAAACATGATCCAATATTCATTTTCAGGAGCGAATCAGGGTGAGCATTCGAGATCGGTTCGAGGACTTGTATCCGGCCACGGCCATCGAACGCGTGCTGGGGGTACTGCAAACTCCCGAGCTGACCGACCGTGTGCGCGACGCGTTGCGTAAAGTCGGTTTGAAGGACGCCAAGCCGGCCGAGCAGATCCAACAGATTTGGCGGCAAGCTAAGTCCTATTTGGAATCGGTCGCCGAGCTGCTGGGGCCCGGCACGGGAACTTCGCTCACCCTCAATGCCACGGGATGCCTGTTCGCGCCCAACGTCGAAGGTGTGGCCGTATCGGCTAGTGTCGCGCACGCCATGGCCAGCGCTGCGACCCACTTCCACCATCCTGGATGGTTCTTGCATCAAGCACGCAATGCCGCGGTGCGTGTTGCTCGGAGCTACCCGAGCTGGCACACGGATCTGAACAGTCTGTTTGCGCACGCGGTCCAACGGCGAATCGTGTACGTCGCCAAAACAGATGTGCAGCGGTTGCCGGGCGTTGGAGACCTGGATGCCATCCTGTCCGCGTTATCGATTCAGGAGGTTGGAGCCAGTAATGGTTGTACGGCCGACGATTGGGAGCGTGCCCTGGCGGGCGTATCTGCGGAGTCGGCATGCATCTTGTCGGTCACGCCCAACGGATTGTCAGCCGAACAGGAGAAAGCCCAGCGGCATGCCGCACGCGAGGCTGCCCGTGCGGCGGGAATCGAAGTGATCGAGTTGGCGGCCGACGCCAGCATTTCCCCAACTCTCTCCCGACAAGTACACTTGCCGCAGCTCAGTGAGCGTGCTGCCGACCACGATGGCTTGCTGATCGTGCCCTTGCATTTGTTTCTCGGCGCACCAGCCGGTTATCTAGCGTTGAGTGGAGAAAAACGGGCGGCCGAGTTGCAAGAGAAGGCTACCGCGTCCGGTAC
>RFIQ01000296.1 GCA_003695565.1 Planctomycetota bacterium
CTGCCAATCCAGGACGCAAGATCGAACTATTGATATACCGCGGTGCGTTTCCCCATCGGATCGAACTCACGTTGGCACGTCGGCCGGGCATGCGGAGCGTCTTGGATCGCGATCCAGGCGTGCCCCCCGCAGTTGCAGCGTCACCGCAACCCCCCTTATCGCCTCCCACCTCGCCAACGGTACCCACGGTTCCGCCCGTGGCCGACGGCGATACGGACCATGCTGGTGAGCTGGCGCGTCTGCGAGCAGAAAATGAGCAATTGCGTAAGCAAGTCAGTGAATTGAATGCCCAACTCAAACGAACGCGCGATCAGCTCGATGCCATCCTTCGCAGCTTAGGCTCTTCGGACCGCTAGGATGATGCCGATCGAAGCCCACGCCTCACCGTCGGCAGGGAAACGCGCATGAACGCTCACCATTAAATAGATCGAGCAACGAGGTTCATGCATCCACAGCGGTTGGTACTTTTGCCTCACCTGGCGGCCGCGCTGCACGCGAGACGATCGAGCGTTGGTGATCACCATTGTGGCTTGAACAGAAGTGATGCGGCTCAGCGATTGTGCGCGTGGATACGACCGCCGGCAATCAGCGCATAAAAAAACGAGGAGCCCCGGCCACGAAACAATCAGGACGCGAATTGTTCCTTTCGAGCTCCTCGTTAATCTTCGTTGTAGTAAAGCTGGATCGTACGTCAAGAGTCTTTCGCTAAAATTTTTTGGTTCGCACCATCCGTGGCGAGTTGCTTGCCGAGAGATCGTCCGGCAATGACCCCGTACTACAACTCGTACCTCGCACCGGTGTTCTGAAATCGTCACCATGGACTTCCGCCATCAGAACATTCAGTTTGTCACGGGAAAAATTGCGGCGAAGATGGTCCGCAAGACCGTGGCACAGGTGGCAGGCAAGATCGGTTTCGATTTCACTGTCGACGTGCTGCCGATCACCGTGGCGGCATTGATGACACCGAAATGGCTGCAACGGCACTTGCGAGTCAAACCGGATAGCACCATGGTCCTGGTTCCCGGATGGCTGGATCAGTCCGTTGATCAGATTCAGTCGTTTGTTCGCGTCCCGGTTCTTGCTGGACCGCGCGAAATCCGCGATTTACCCCAGTTTTTCGGGCAAAAGTTCCAACCCAAGGAAGGCTACGGTGCGTACACGATCGAGATTCTGGCTGAACTGAACCATGCCAATCGCATGTCCACGCTACAGGTCATCGCAGCCGCCGAGGCATTGCGACGAGACGGCGCAGACATCGTCGACCTGGGAGGCACACCCGGCGAGGAGTGGCCAGAACTGCGCGAACAGGTGCATGAACTTGTACAACGGGGCATTCGCGTATCGATCGACACGTTCGATCACCACCACGTGGAACAAGCCGTCGCGCAAGGTGCCGAACTGGTCCTGTCGGTCAACAGTCACAACCGGCAGGCCGCTGTCGACTGGGGGTGTGAGGTGGTGGTCGTGCCCGACCAGGTAAACGAGGAAAAAACTTTTTTTGCCACCATCGATTTTTTGCGAGAAAAGGGTGTGCGCATGCGGCTGGATCCCATCCTCGAGCCAATCGGATGCGGACTGGCTCCCAGCCTGGTTCGGTACGCACGACTAAGGCAGCGGTTTCCCGACGCCCGAATGCTGATGGGCATCGGGAACATCACTGAGCTGACCGATGCCGATTCCGCCGGTATCAACCTGCTCCTGTTGGGTGTGTGCCAGGAGCTAGGGATCCAAAGCGTGTTGACCACACAAGTCATCAACTGGGCGCGAACCTCGGTACGCGAGTGCGACGTGGCCCGGCGGCTGGTCCATTTCGCCTGTCAGCAGGGTGTTCCTCCGAAAAACATCGAATCGAATCTGGTCATGCTGCGGGATGAACGGCTGCACGCCATGGCCGCGGCCGACATCGAGGATCTGGCCCGATCGATACGCGACAAGAACTTTCGGATCTTTGTCGCTAGTGGCGAAATTCACGCGATCGCCGCAGGGGCTCACTTCCACGCCGAGGATCCGTTCGAGTTGATGCAGCAAATTCTCGACGCCGAACTGGGCACAACTCTATCTGCCGGACATGCGTTCTACCTGGGATTCGAGTTTGCCAAAGCGGAAACCGCGTTGCAGTTATCCAAACAGTACACGCAGGATGAGCCGCTCGATTGGGGATACCTCACCGATCGTCGGCGACACCGACGCATCGATTAATGCGGGTTATCGCGCACACTCCATCAGGCAACAGCGGACGGTTTCCTGTGAGGCCACGATTGCTCTGGCGCGGCCCTCTCGCGCGCGTACCACCAAATGCACTCTTTTTCGTTACCGGTCAAACGCGCTCGGGGACAGAAAAAACAGGCTGGACTTGCGCACTTCTGCATTGGTATGGTTCGCATCGTATTGCTGGCGATCCATTTCAGAGCAAATGTCAGACTGCCGCCAGGTGGCAGTGACTCCATGCCGCCCAAGTGTACGCACGGGACGGGCGGGGTGGGAACTGCTGGGACACAATGTGCAGCATAAGCTGCCCCAGGTAGTGAGGAAGAAACGCATGTCGGTAACGAAATCGCTGTACACCGTCCGGTGGTGGGGGTGCCTCTTGGCCGTTGGAATTGCAAGCTCCGCATTGGCTCAATCCGAGGGATTTCGCGTCGAGACCGATGTGTTTGTCGGCGACGAACCGGCCCCCGTCTTTCAATCCTTGACCTTGTTCGAAAACGGGATCGCCTACGACTACTCTCGCGACGATGATGCCACATGCACCATCGTTGACCCGCAACACGATCGTATCGTGCTGGTCAATTCCCAGCACCAGATCCGCACAGAATTGAGCATCAACGAGATTGCGCAATTAATCGAGACGGCGCGAACACAAGCTGCGGGAACCAGCCTGGCGGTATTCCTGATCGGTGCCGGCAAGATCGAGGTCGTCGACGGTATCGTCACGGTGGGGGACGATAACTTGCGCTATGTGGCCAAGACCAGTAAGCCCAACGAACCCTATGCGGTGCAGTGGTATCGGACCTTCGCCGACGCGATGGCGAACTTCAACGCCTGGGCCTCTGGCGGCACGCCGCCATTTGCACGGTTGGCACTCAACGGCGCGGTTGCTGATTTGGGGAGCATTCCGGTAGAGATCCGTCGTGATATCAAAGCCGGCAAGACGCAGGTGCAGCACACCAGTCGCCTCCGCACGACCTGGTTGCTGTCCAAAACGGACCGGGCACGAATCGCTCAGGCCCAGAAGGGGTTGGTCACCTATACACCGGTCGACCTGGCAACATTCCACAACCGTGTTCAAGCGAAACAAGTAGCCAACAAGTAAACGACGGGCCCTCCCCCGGACGCTCCGGGCGCTCGGGTCGCACGCTGGCAGGGCATGAACGGTGGCATATCTCGGGGAGTCTTGGCGTTGACCATCCTGCTGTATGAAGACTCGCTCACGCCCCAGCTCGCGCCCATTACAACAGGCCGAGCAGCGTTCTGCGTTACCGTAGCATCCTGGACGTTGCTGGACATCGTCAGGATGACCGGTTGCACGATCGCCGCGTGGACGCGCAATTACTTGCGTGAGATTCTTTCACAGGACATCCCGAGCGTCCAGTTGCTAGGCAAGACTCCGATGGCCGACCCGACCGGCGTCCCCAAACTGATGCTCAACGCCCGCACCATTCCGAGCGCGACGACCCTGCGCTCCGTGCAGACGTTGTTGCAGGACGACTCACTTTCAGGGGTAGTGCGCGACGGCGATCAGATCGCCGCAGTCGTACGCCCGAGTTGGAACTGGCAACAGATCGAGCAGGCGGCGACAAGCAACATCGAAACACTGCTGGTCTCCGCTCCCACTCTGCCGGATATCAAAGCCGACTTGAAACTGATGTCGTTTCCCCATGAAGTCATCGCGGCCAATATGGATGCATTCTCCGAGAACATTGGCTTGCGCGTAGAACATAGCGGCTTTCCGCAGGCGCAGGACGGCGTCTTCATGGCCCCAGGTGCTCGTTTGGGCCAATACGTGTTGACGGAAACCAGCGACGGTCCGATCGTCATCGACGAGGGAGCGTCGGTGGGTCCGTATACCTTACTGCGCGGCCCGTTGTACATCGGGCCTAATTGCCGCATTCTGGAGCACGCTGCGATCAAAGACGCAGTATCACTGGGCCACACGACGAAAATCGGTGGCGAAGTCGAAGCGTCCGTAGTGGAGCCGTTCACGAACAAACAACACCACGGATTCCTGGGGCACAGCTACTTAGGAAGCTGGATCAACCTCGGTGCGGGCACGTGCAACAGCGACCTCAAGAATACCTACGGGACCGTCAACATGGAGTACCCCACGGGCAAGGCCGCTACGGGTATGCAATTCTTGGGGTGCGCGATGGGCGATTACAGCAAGACGGCGATCAACACAGGGATCTTTACCGGAAAGGTCATCGGGGTCTGCAGCATGATGTACGGCTTCGTCACCAGCAACGTACCTAGTTTCGTGAATTATGCCCGCTTGTTCGGACAACTGGCCACCCTCCCACCAGAGGTCATGATCGCCACGCAGCAGCGAATGTTCCGCCGCCGCAAAGTCCAGCAACGGCCCTGCGACATGCAGTTGATCCACGACATGTACCGTATCACGCAAAGTGAGCGCGATCGCTTCGGTGACGAAATCGCATTTTGAGCCGCGCACCCTCTGGCTGGTCATAGGCCGCTGCCAGGTCGAATCAACACCTGTTCCGCCAACCGTACCATCTGGCGAACGCCGCGCCGGTTCAGATCTCCAAGCTCAACGAATCGCCGCCGCTGAATGCTGATGGCTGGTCGGTCGGCGGCAACGGGACTGATGACTCGGCATCGGAGAATTCGCCCACTTCCATCTTGCGGATTACCATCTGCCACGTTTCGCTTTCGATCGCCAGCAATTCCCGCAGCGTGCGCAATCGTTCCGCATCGCGGTCGCGTTCCGCCTGGTAACAGAGCTTCAGCAGAAATACATAGAAATCGGCGACCGTCCGCGCCAGTGGATTGTCTCCTCCAGTGATGCCATCCAGCAATTCCCCCAGGATTTCACGGATGCGCAGCAGCCATTGCGCCGCCTGGCGATCCTCCCCTTGATCCCAGAACTGCTCGACCAGCCCGCACAACTCTTCGGCTCGGCGAATCAACATCCACCGCAGCCGCACGGGCGATGCCGACAGGACTTCTTGCCGCAAATACGGATTGATGTCATCATCGTGAGCTAGCATTTTGGGAGCATCCTCCTGAAAGTGTACGATCGCTGGCATCGTCTATATCGATTCGATCGGACGCGTCGCCGCAGCCCGACTGTACACTTCCGTGCTCTCCCCCAGATCGCCGGCGCAGGTTGTATCGATTGCGCAGAAATTCAGTTGTTCCGTTGCTGTGTCTCCGCGGCGTGCCATGCCCGATGGTCGAGAGTCGGCAGCAATGTCACCGTGTCGTTTCAGTCCCCGTGCCATTTCACTTCCACCGAATAGTTGCACATGCGAACTTTGCCGCCCATTTCCAGCCCAGCCAATCCCACGGTCAAGGCGACGGCGCGGCTCCGCGATGCAGCAGTTCGTCGACAGACCGGACGTATCCTGATCGACGGCCAGCACGAGATCGCTGTGGCGAGTGCATCCGGCATCCGACTGCAACGATTGTTCGTTCCTGCTGAACAACTGGCCGCGGCGGAAGCAGTGGTGCGAAGCTGGGCCGGATCGGAACTGTTGGAAATACAGCCCCTGCTTGGTCGAGCGATGGAACGCGTTGCCTACGGCCAGCGTGGAAATGGCTGGGTGGCGGTAGCAGAGCAACCGCGGGTTCGCC
>RFIQ01000297.1 GCA_003695565.1 Planctomycetota bacterium
GACCGAGCGCGAGCTGGATCATGTATTTGCGGGACGATTTGAAGGATCGCCGCACCCGAACCCGGAGGAAATCGACGCGTTCCGCTGGATTGACCGCGAAGAACTGGAGCGGGAGATGGCCACCACCCCCGAACTGTTCACCCCCTGGTTCCTCATCATGATGCAACAGCACGCCGACGCCATCTGGCAAGCCCTACGATAGCATCCGCCGGTCCGGGAATCGAATCCGGCCAACGTATGAAGGTCCTCGCGACGCTGGATTATCTGCCCAGCAGCTTTTGCCACCAGGATTTCTTTTGCGGGATCTGAACCGGCCGGAAGGTTTCAAGGGGCTGCGTCGCATGCATACTGCCCGATGATCGCGCCGCAGGGCGCGTTTGCTTGGGCTGGTCGTCTTCTTCTTCGCTGAAATCGATGCGCAACTGCAGGGCCCCCAATTGAACGACCTGGCCGGGCATCAACACGGCTTGCTGGATCCGTCGATCATCGACATACGTGCCATTGAGCGAGTCGAGGTCTTTGACGACTAGGGCTCCCTCCGCATTGGTAAAGAACTGGCAGTGCTTGCGGCTGATGGAATCATGATTGATGCACAGGTCGCACGTCGGTTCGCGTCCAACCGTCACTGGCGGAGAGAAACTCCACGAGCGGACATGCAATCCCTCGACATGGTTTTGCAACGTGAGCGTGTAATTCATTGCGCAGTCCACCCATCGAAGAAGAGAGGAAAAGAAGAGGACAGGAAAACTGGACGTTTCCAATGACCGGATGCCGCATGCAAACAATCCCAATCTTATCATACCGCTGGTACCGAAGGGATCGGCTTGCTGGCGGAATCCTGCCAGAATACCTCGATCCGAACGTGCTGTCACATTCGGATTGGGACTGGTCGGAATGCCCCCGATGACCTACCGTAATAGGCCTCGGGGATCCGATGGGCGCGCACACCGCTTGGTCGGACCGCTGGGCGTCGACGGACCCCATCCTCGAGGGCCCGTGAGGCCTCTCCGCAGAACCACATCCGATGGGAAACGGCCAATCGGTGTCGGAACTCCAGCCATTCGAACCGAATCGCAACCAACAATGCCAAAGTACAACCCAGCAGAAATCGAGCCCAAGTGGCAACAGTATTGGGAGCAGCACAAGACATTCCGTACACCCGACTTTCCGGTCGCGGAGAAGCTGTACGTGCTCGACATGTTCCCCTATCCCAGCGGGGCAGGTTTGCACGTGGGGCATCCCGAGGGGTACACCGCGACCGACATCGTAGCTCGGTATGCTCGCATGCGCGGCAAAACCGTCTTGCATCCCATGGGATTCGATGCGTTCGGGTTGCCCGCCGAAGAACATGCCATCAAGACCAACACGCCGCCCCGCGTATCGACCGAACGCAACATCGCCGAATTCACGCGCCAGCTCAAGATGTTGGGGTTCAGCTACGATTGGGACCGGGTGCTGGCGACGACCGACGTGGAGTATTTTCGGTGGACGCAGTGGATTTTCCTGGTCCTGTTCGATACGTGGTACGACCCCCAACAGCGCAAAGGGAGACCCATTGCGGAGTTGCAAATTCCTGAGGAGATCCGATCCCAGGGAGAGAAAGCGGTTGCCTTGTATCGGGACAAACATCGCCTGGCCTACCAGGACGATGCGCTGGTCAACTGGTGTCCAGCATTGGGCACGGTCCTGGCCAACGAGGAAGTGATCGACGGGCGGAGCGAACGGGGCAACCACCCCGTGCAGCGCATTCCGCTGCGACAGTGGATGCTGCGGATTACCGCGTACGCAGATCGACTGCTGGAGGATCTGGACCACTTGGACTGGCCGGCCGGCATCAAGAAACTGCAGGCCGATTGGATCGGACGTAGCACGGGCGCAGAGGTCGATTTCTTCCTCGGACCGGCCGAACAATTCGATCAGTGGAAGCAGGACCGTGCGCGGAGTGGTTTTCCGGCCGAACTGGCCGACGACTTCTTGCGCGTCTACACCACGCGGCCGGACACGTTGTTCGGGGCGACCTACATGGTGATTGCTCCCGAGCACAAATTCGTTCCAAAACTAACCACGCCCGAACAGCGGCAGGCCGTGGAAGCGTACTGCGAAGCTGCGTCGTTCAAGAGTGACCGCGAGCGGACCGAGGATGCCAAGAAGAAGACTGGCGTGTTCACCGGCTCCTACGCTATCAATCCAGTCAATGGGCGCCCCATCCCGATCTGGATCGCCGATTACGTGCTGGCTAGCTACGGCACCGGCGCGATCATGGCGGTTCCCGCCCATGACGAACGCGATTTCGAGTTCGCGCAACAATTCGGACTCGAAATCGTGCCGGTGGTCGATCCGGGTGACGCCGCTGGCGTGGATCGCGCGGCTGTCATGCAAGGCCAGGCATGTTATGCGGGCACTGGCACGGCATGCAACTCGGGCCCCTACGATGGGTTGCAAACCGAGGCGCTGAAGCAGCGGATTACGGAAGACCTGGCCCGGCAAGGGCTGGGACGGCAGGCGGTCAACTACAAGTTGCGCGACTGGTTGTTCAGCCGGCAGCGTTTCTGGGGCGAACCGTTCCCCATCCTGCACGAGCTGGACGACCAGGGAAACCCTACCGGCATCATCCGACCGGTCGACCCGGACGATCTGCCAGTGAACTTGCCAGAACTGGAGGATTACAAACCCCATGGCCGGCCCGAGCCTCCGTTGGGCAAGGCGCCGCCGGAATGGCTGTACGTCGAGCTCGATGGCCGCCGGTATCGCCGGGAAACGAACACCATGCCTCAGTGGGCCGGATCCTGCTGGTATTACCTGCGTTTCATCGATCCGCGCAACGACCAGCGGTTTGTGGATCCGGAGAAGGAAAAGGCGTGGATGCCCGTCGATCTATATGTGGGTGGAGCGGAACACGCCGTGCTCCATTTACTCTACGCGCGCTTCTGGCACAAAGTGTTGTACGACCGGGGATACGTTTCGACTCCCGAACCTTTCCAGCGGCTGGTCAACCAAGGGATGATTCTGGGCGAGGTGGAGTACACCGCCTTCCGGGATGGAGATCGTTGGGTCAGCGTTGCCGACGTGGAGCGAAACGAGGCGGGGGAGTGGATCGACAAACAAACCGGGCATGTGGTCGAACAAGTACGGTTGGAGGAATCCCAAGTCAAGAAGCAAGGGGATGGCTTCGTCCTGGCAAACGATCCGCAGATCCGGGTCGACAGTCGGGCTCACAAGATGTCCAAGAGCCGCGGGAATGTCGTCAATCCGGATGAAATCGTGCGCGAATACGGGGCTGATGCACTCCGCTTGTACGAAATGTTCATGGGACCACTGGAAGCCACCAAGCCGTGGAGTATGTCCGGCGTCAGCGGCGTGCGAAATTTTCTGGACCGCGTCTGGCGGATGATGATCGATCCCCAGGCCGAACGGATTCAATTGCTGCCGGCCGTACAGGACGTGGAACCAACGGCAGAGCAAAATCGGGTCCTGCATCGGACCATTGCCGCGGTGACCAAAGACATCGAATCGATGAGCTTCAATACCGCCATCGCTCGGTTGATGGAGTTCGTCAATTTCTTCAACAAGCAGGAGGTGCGGCCGCGCCAGGTGCTGGAACCGTTCGTACTTCTCCTCTCCCCATTCGCCCCGCATATTGCCGAAGAGCTATGGCGTGCGCTGGGCCACGATTCGACGTTGGCATACCAGCCCTGGCCGGAATATGACGAAGCGTTGACCAAGAGCAGCGAGATCGAGATTCCCCTGCAAGTCAACGGAAAACTGCGAGCCAAGATCGTTGTCCCTGCCGATACCCCACGCGAGAAACTGGAGCAA
>RFIQ01000298.1 GCA_003695565.1 Planctomycetota bacterium
ACTCGATCGGCTTTCCGGTCGACGGCGCATCGATGCACTGGGTGTTGTCGTAGAGAACTTGACGCCGGGGCTGGCCAGGGAACTGGCGGTAGAAACCTCGGGAATACTGGTGCAACGCGTCGACCCTCGCGGCAAGGCGGCACGGTTCGGGCTCCAACCCGGGGACGTCATCATTGAACTGAACGGCCGCCGCGTCGCCTCGGCTGATGAACTCGAGGAGGCCTGGCAACAGTCGAACCGCGAATTGCGCCTGATCGTGTCTCGGGGTGGACGATTGTTGATGATTCGCTCGACCCCCTGAGAAAGGCCTCGCGCCGGCTGACACGTGAGTCGTCGTCGAGATGGCACCTGCTTGGCCCAGCCGGCGATGTGCCAGGGTGCAAGTGGAAGAGCTCGATGTGCATGGATCCACAGATTCCCCGACGACTGGCCGACCTGCTGGAACACGAGTTGGAAGCGGGCGAACGATTGGAGTGGTCCGGTGCGCCCCGACCGACTTGGGTCGACACCGAATCGTTGCCGATCCTTCTGTTCGCTGTTCCCTGGACCGCCTTCGCATTGTTCTGGACCGGCCTGGCATACGCCCTGACTCGTTCCATGGAAGGCGAAATGGAGACTCTGGCGACCTTTTTTCCGTTGTTTGGGCTGCCATTCATTTTGTTCGGTGTCGGTATGCTGGCATTACCATTCTGGTCCGCGCGCCGGAACCGCAACCTTGCATACGCGATCACCGATCGGCGCGCGATCATCGTACAAGGCGGACGCAATGTGCGAGTGGTCAGCTATACACCGCAAGATTTACGTTTCGGATTCGAACGTATCCAACACCGGGACGGCACGGGTACTATCCGCGCCAATCGCCGGACCCGAGCGTTGGCAGAAGACGAAACCGGATCGGAGTTCGAGTCCGTCGAGCAACTGTGCTTCGAACGCATTGAAAACGCGGGTGAGGTTGAGCGCAGATTGAGGCAGTTGGCTGCAACGGGAGGATGAGGGTCTGGCGCGTTGGACTCCGGCAGTCGGCGATTGCAACCAGTACCACGTTGCATAACACTGTGGCGGAGCGCTTTACTCGGCATCAGCAATGCAGACCAGGCGTTCTTGACGCTGCGTCCCAGTGCTGAATCCGATGCGTGTGAAGATGTGTCCGTCGACAATGGCCGGGCTGGCATAACAGTCATCGCCCAAGGTATTGGTAGCGATCGATTCGAAACGCTCGGGGTTGGCGGCGAAGACGAAATGACGACCGGCGAGATTGCTGACATAGATACGGCCGTTGCAGTAAACCGGCGACGATGAGAATCCCCCACCCAAGCGCTTTTTCCAACGTTCGGTGCCATCCCGGGCAGACCAGCAGTAGGCGATTCCGTTGTCCGCGACCGCATACAGGTGGCCATCGACTGCCAACAGTGATGGCTCATAGACCTTGGTACGGTTTTCCCAGACCTTGCGTCCATCGGCGCTCAGCGCCACGGTCTGGGCGTTGGGATACCCCCCCGCAGCAAAGACCATATCGTCGAGAGCGACCATCGTGCCGCACGTCGTTTCGGAAGTTTCCGCAGCCGACCACAACTGCTTCCCAGTCTGCGGATCGTAGCTGACCACCTGATTGCATCCAGGGATGAGCAGTTGGTCGCGTCCGCCGACACGGGCAATCAACGGAGAAGAGTGAGAGTTGATCGCGGGACGAGCAACTCGCCATGCGACCTGGCCGGTCTCTGCATCCAAGGCCACGATGTACCCACCCCCGACGTTGTCCGCGGCGTAAATGACCAACGATTTGTAAAGGACGGGAGAGGGAGCGAAACCGAACCGCGAGCGAAACGGCCCCAGTTCTTTTTGCCAGGCGATCTTGCCGGCCATGTCCAATGTCGTAGCGATGATCCTACCGCTGTTGAAAAACACCGAATAAATGCGAGTCCCGTCGCAGGCCACTGTGTTGTTCGCATTGGAAGCCTTGCGATGCACCTCGCGCGCATCGGGAAAGCCACCTTCGTGCACCGTAGTGGCGAAACGCTGTTGGCCGGTGGCGCGATCGTATCCCAAGACGATTTGTTTCTGCTGATCGTCGATGGCGGTCGTCAAGATAACCAGGTCGCCCACCACCACAGGAGAAGAATGGCCGCGCCCGGGAATATCGGTCATCCAGCGGATGTTCGTGGCGGCATCCCATTCGGTGGTTGGCTCTTGCAGAGGGGCGACGCCATTTTCGCTGGGGCCGCGCCACATGGGCCACTGGTCGGCCAGATGTGCGTGCGACACATCGCGGATCTCGACCCCGCTCGACTCCAACGAGATCTCTTCCACTTCCACGATCTTCCGTCCGCACCCACACGCTGCTACCACCACGCAGCAGACGATGATCCACCGACATGGGAAATGGACAGCGAAGAGCGATCGTGGAGGCATTGCCGCGGGCCGATAGCGACATGTCATCCACCGCCAGATGTGCCGCTTCCGCGGAGGTGCCCCGCCATTCTTGGCATACTGGGCCGATCGTGCGTCGGGTTCAGATTCCATGCCATGTTTTCCTGTCAGCTTTGCGAGATACATGCAAGGCAATAGGGCCATCCCTCCGCGCGTGGCCGGCACCGCCCCACAGCACTGCCCGGCAACGAGTTAGCGCCGAACCCGCTCCAGCAGACGCCCGGGGCTGCCCATCATGTTGTAACCACCATCCACGTGCAGGATTTCGCCCGTCACTCCATCGCTCATGTCGCTGAGCAAGAAAGCTCCGCACCGACCGACTTCTTCGTGCGTCACGTTGCGTCCCAGCGGCGCCATCCACTCGTACAGTTCGAGCATGTCGTCGACCCCAGCCGCGCGGCCAGCCAGAGTTCGCAACGGCCCAGCGCTGAGAGCGTTGACGCGGATGCCCCGCGGCCCCAAGTCGTACGCCAGATAACGAACGGAAGCCTCCAACGCCGCTTTGCAAATTCCCATGACGTTATAACCCGGCACGCATTTTTCGCCGCCGAAGTAGGTCATGGCCGCGATGGCAGCGCGATCATTGAGTATCTCGCGCGCCGCGTTGCATACGGCGATCAAGCTGTAAACGCTCACGTCCATGGCCAGCGCAAACCCGGCCCGGCTGGTTTCGATCGTGTCGCGGGCCAGATCCTGCCGATCCGCAAAAGCGATGGAATGCAAGAGGAAGTCGATCTGACCAAAGTGCTCGCGCGTCGTCTCCACGACTCGGCGAATATCTTCGTCCTGTTGCACATCGAGGGGAACCAGGAACTTCGCATTGGGATAGTTCTCAATCAACTTGCTCACGCGGCGGTGGTTCTTCTTACGCGCATCTTCAGCCTTATCGGGCAAATGCGTAAATCCACACTCACCCCCAGATTCGAGAATCTGTTGCGCGATGGCCCAAGCAATCGAGTTCTCGTTGGCGACCCCTAGGATCAGCCCTTTCTTGCCTGCAAACATACTCATTCCAACTCAGCTCCTCGATGATGCGATAGGTGCGTTTCCGCACCGAAGGTGGTGGCCAGGGATGAAGGTTCCGTGTTGGCGAGCTCCGGAGAATTCAACCGAAACCAGCACGTCCCTCCCCCGGGCAGATTCGGGAACAGAGAATTCTAACCTTCTGCTGGATCGCGCCCAGGCTCAGCAAACCGGATCACCAGGGCGGACTACCGGACGGCCAAGCTGCGCAGGGCGCCGGGAGCACGGTGAATCACGCCTCAGACACGCAAAATATCGTACCCCTCACGACGCGGGCGTGCGAAGAACGCCGCTGCCTGCTCATCCAGGATTGTCTCGGTACCAGGATCCCAGCGAATGACTTTGTTGAGCCTGGCGGCGATGGCCGTCAGGTGGCAGGAGGCCATGGTCTGCAGATGGCTGTACACATCGGAGACCGGCAACCCGCCTTCGCGGATGCAGCGATAGAAGTTCTCTTTGTGGTTGGAATACGGTTTACCTTTGTACAACCGAACCAAATCCTCTTCGCCGAACTTGCCCGCATCCCAGTTTTCGTCGATCGGCTTGCCGGTGATCCGGCCGCGATTGACGAAAATCCGGCCCTCTGTCCCTTCGAACAGGATGCCGTTGTCACCGCGGCTGGTGACAGTCATAACAATACCATTATCGAATTTACAATGCACCGCGTAATCATGCGCGGTATTGTAGCAATCGTCGACGGTAGGATAGCCATTCTCAAAGGGAACAGGGTGTTTGGCATCCGTGCCATCGAATTCGACCGGGCCCATCCCTTCCCGATCGTATCCGATGGCCCAGGTGGCGATGTCGATATGATGAGCGCCCCAATCGGTGAACTTGCCGCCTGAGTACTCGTACCACCAGCGAAACGTGCCATGGCACCGCTGGCGAATGTAATCCACCAGGGGAGCTTGTCCCAACCACATGTCCCAATCCAGATGCTGCGGTGGTTGTTCCTTCTTGAAGGGCCCGCCCACATCGCCGCCATCGATGCCGACCGTAATGCGCTGGATGTCCCCCAGCAGCCCTTTTTGCACCATGTTGACCGCCCGCAGAAACCGCTGTCGATCGCTGCGTTGCTGCGTACCGATGAAGAAAACCTTGTCCTGGTGCTTTTGGCAGGCGCGACGGATCAACTGGTTTTCTTCCAAGGTCAGAGTCAACGGTTTCTGGCAGAACACGTGCTTGCCCGCTTCCAACGCTTCGATGGCGATTTTGACATGCCAGTGATCTGGCGTAACGATGCTGACGACGTCGATATCCTGCCGGTCCAGCACATGGCGATAATCTTTGTAAACATCCGCCTTCCCCTTACCTATCCGCTCATCGTCACGGGCCCGTTGGGCATGCAGGCTGTCCACGTCGCATACCGCCACGATGTCACCGAAGTTGGCGTGGGCGCGCGCGTCACCAGTTCCCATGCCTCCCAATCCGATGCACCCGATTTGGGGTCGATCGTTGGGGCTGGGGTTGGCCAATGAGCGGGTGCTCCAGGCAAAGTACGGAATCGCGGTCAGCCCTAATCCGATCTTGACTGCATCGCGACGGCTGGGAGATGTACGACCGGGAGACTTGGGTTGTGCCATGAGGAATTGCTCCATATGAGGAATAGGTACCGGACCGCGGTTATGACTACCCGGAGAAACTGCGTCATTCGCCCGGCACCGTGCTGGCCGAACCATTGTCGGTTCGATCGCGCACGTAGGCCACGAGTTCCCCGACGGTTTCGAGTTGGACGACGTCGTCGTCGACTTTGATGTCGAATGCTTTCTCCAATTCAACGGTCAACTCGGCCATGGTGATCGAGTCGACTCCGATGAACGCCAGAGGATCTTCGAGCGTGGGGCGTTGGCCGAACTTGGCTTCCAGCATGCCGAGAATTCTGTCGGCTAGCACATCCATTCCTCTAAGCTCCCATTGCGATACTCGGCGCGATTCCAATCCCAGCCACCTGTTGTCTCAGCCGCGGTCCGCCGCCCTGGATTGCTCCCGGTTGATGGTGCACAAATCCAGGCGGGCCCATCCCGGACCGGGAGCTGTGATATGCCTCACGTAACGATAATCTACTCGGAAGCCACTATGGGGCCAATTGGGCGTCTAGGATTTCGCACCGACCGCGGGAGAATCAAGGCTGCCGTCGATAAACTGGGGAAAGACGCCACGTGGATCGATGGCCCGGCCGATCCGTCGGCTAAGGCTCAGCCAAGGCAGTTCGCCAAGCAGAGTCAGCGCGTCGACCGGCCCACGGACGACTACACCCGCAGCACGATGCTCTCGCAGGCGCTCATCGATTCCCGGGAGATCATCCTGCTGGTCTGCCACCCACCAACTGGCGGTGCCATGGGCCGTCACCGATCGCAAATCGAGCCCCAATCGTTCTTGCAACGCATTGATCAAGGGTGGCATCTGGTTTGGGGAGTGGACCACATACAGCAGGTACTCAGCATTCACGGTGTTCAGCCAGGGTGGGGATGCCCACTGGGCTTGTTCCTGCTCCAATTCGTCCAGCTCCTGTTGCAACAGATGCTCTGCGCGATCCACCACACGAGGCAGACTGGCTTGGGGACCCGCGAAGCGCAACAACAGCCGGCCATCAGGCAGATACTCGGTGGCGGCCAGGGGCAGTGGTTGGCTGCCCAAGGTCTGCATGGCCTGAAGCGCGGCCGATGCATCCTGGCAGCGGGCCACGACCGTCCGCATCGCCGGCGGGCAGGGAAGGACTTTCAGCGTGGCCTCGGTGATGACCCCCAAGCGCCCATAAGAACCGACCATCAGTTTGGGCAGATCAAATCCCGCGGCATTCTTCACTACTTTCCCGCCGCCCCGAACGCGGTTACCGCGCCCGTCGATGCACTCCACTTCCATCACAAAATCGCGAATGCGCCCGTGCAGCAATTGGTTCGGTCCCGAAATCCCCGCAGCGATCGTACCGCCCAGCGTAGCCCCATCGTTGGCGAACAATGGATCGAAGGGCAGGTATTGCCCATGCTCGGCCGTGGCCCGCTGAAGCTCGGCGACGGGAGTGCCAGCCCAGGCCGTAATCAAAAACTCCGAAGGATCGTAGGCCACGATTCCAGCAGGCAATGCGTCGCGCTGGATGATTTCCGCGGTTGCCCGATGGAGGCTGAGCGCCGGCTTGCTGCAACCGCCGCGGACCAACAGAGGACCGGACGATTGCGCGATACGTGCGGCTAGTGCATCGATTTTCTGATCCACGCCCTGCGAGTTCCTTTTCTGGCTCAGGTGTCGATTACTTCAGCAGCCGAGACGACGGGCCGCTGGTTTTCTTCGACGTTTTGCTCTTCCCGCCAAGGCTTATTCTGCTTGTAGCTTTCCAATTCCTGTTTCAATTGTTCCAGTTGCTCGTTGCCTTCGAGTTCTCCCAACTCGACCGCCTTGGCCGACCACTTGCGGGCATTTTCGAAATCGCCTAGTTCGGCGTAGGCGGCGGCCAGCGTACTAAGGATATGCGGGGCCTCGTAGTTGCTGACCTCCGCCGCCTTGAGCGCCAACTCCAGGGCCCTCTTTCCGTCGCGAATCTCATCCTTGGGCGAAGTCGCCAGGACCCAGGCGAGATTGTTGAGCAAACCACTGTAATCTCCATCCGATTCGATGACCTCGTCCCCCAGTTCGGCACGTTCCTTTTCCAGCAATTCAATGGCTTTCTCATAATC
This sequence comes from Planctomycetota bacterium, assembly GCA_003695565.1. GTDB lineage: Bacteria > Planctomycetota > Planctomycetia > Pirellulales > Pirellulaceae > Aureliella. The sequence goes on from RFIQ01000298.1 coordinate 7,122, forward strand.
CTTGATGGCCGATACGTGTTCGGAAATGGCCAATTTGGCGTCGCCCCGCAACCGATAGGCACGCCACGCGTCGGGGTCTTGCTTGATCAATTCGTCCAGCAACTGAATGGCTTTGCGGGGCCGATTGTCGAGTTGGTAGTAGGAAGCCAATTGCATGATCCAGGCTTCGTTGGAAGGATCGGCGCGGACCAGCATTTCCATATCAGCGATAGCATCGGAGTAGCGTTTGTCCGCACCGGCGATGATGGCCCGCCACAGGACGGCTTCGATATTATTGGGTTCGATCAGCAGCGCCGTCGAGATATCATGATTGGCCTGGTCGTAATCCTCGCGCTCGAAATGAACCTTGGCTCGCATCACCAGAGCGGCCACATCGTTCTCGTCCAGTTCGATGGCTTTATCCAGGTCTGCCAGCGCCTCGTCGAATTTTTCCTGCATCAGGTACGCGCTGGCCCGCACGCGGTACAACGCACCATTGTCGGGATCTTTCTTGATGCGCGCCGTCAGCAACTCGATCGCCTCGTCGACTTTGTCCAGTCCCAGCAGCGATTGGATCGCAGCCTGGAGTGCGAACATGTTCTCTTCATCCTCTTCGAGGATCTTCTTGGCATCCTCCAACGCTTCGGCCAACTTACCCATGGCCATCTGCAGTGCGATGCGCGCTTGCCAGGCATCCGTGTTTGTGGGATCGGTGGCAATGGCTTCGGCCAGGTCCTTGAGTTTGTCTTCGTTCGATTCCCTCAACGCCGCGCGCAGGAGCAGCGCCTTGGCCTGATCCACGGGAGAATCCTTCAACAGCTCGATGGCCTTGTTTACATAACCTAACGCTGCATCGGAGTTACCGCCTGGCAAGCGTTCGAGCTGCGCCATCAGCAGGAAGGCTTCCGCCAGCTCCGGATTGGCGTCGACCGCTTTCTTGAGATCGCGCATCGCTTCCTGACGCAGTTGCCGGACCAACCGCGGATTGCGTGCCACGCGCGGCAACTGCTGAACCATGATCTGGGCACGTTGCAATGCCGAAGCAGCCAGCAGCTGTTTGGCGATCTTCGTATTGCCTTCATCCAGTCCTTCGGCAATCGCCTCCTCACACAGCTCGACGACTTTGGCCAGGTCCTGGGGAGTCCGAGCAGTCAACTTAAGATCGGTCGCCTGGTCGAGCTTGTCCTGCCCCTCGTTCTCGACAGCGGCCACCGGAGCCGACAGCGCGATCGCCAGTACCAACCAGCCCAAGGTCTCCGTCCATCGTCTTGCACGAGATACCATCACCATCGTCTCCTTCAGTTGCTTGTATCGTCTGCCGCACGGCGTCCATCGGGAATGTTCGGCAGCCCCGTTACTGTCCCTTCGAGCATGGTCCATTCTAACCCTGGCGCCTGCGAATTGGGTAGTCGACCGGCGTGGCGGGGCTGATGTCGGCTCAGGTTTCTGTAACATAAAGCGGCCGGACGCCGCGGTTCGGGGATCGTCGGCAAAGTGCAGCCCCTCGCCCGCGCTAGATCGAGCGGCAGAAAAACGCCCCCGAAACGATGCAGGAAGCCAATGGAGCCATGAAACGGATGGAAGAAAACAGCGAATGCGAAGCCCTTCGAGACGGGCCCCCCCCGGCAATGAGGCACGCGGATGGTCCCCCTTGGCATCGACTGAGGTGGTGGACAGTGGCTGGGGCCATCACTTTCACAGTGTCAACCGCAGCCGCTTTCCAGATCGATGGCTGGTGCGCCGAGCATCTGCAACCGCTGCGTTTGCCGGGCGATATTCGCAAAGCGATTCATCTCACCGAGGCATTCGCCCACGGTTTCGGTGCCGGGATGATTCTGTTGGTGCTGTGGGTGGCCGCGCAGGGGCCGACGCGCAGACGCGTGGCGATGGCGGTGCTGATTACTTGTGCCAGCGGATTGGCGGGCAATCTGTCCAAGGCCCTGTTCGTGCGGGTTCGTCCCTACGCGGCACGAAACGTGATAGTGGATCCTGGCGGCGGCATCCATCTGTCGCCCCCCATCCTGGCCGCTCCTGCCGCCGACCGGGTTCCACCGCGTTGGACCGACGCGTCGATCCGTAGCTTTCCTTCCGGGCATGCCGCGACCGCTTGGGGGCTGGCGATCGGTTTGTCCATCGTGGCCCCACGAGCCGCCGCCTTGTTCGTCCTGCTGGCAATCCTCGCCAGTATGCAGCGATTGGTCGCCCATGCGCACTACCTGAGCGACGTGACAGCAGGTGCGGCGCTGGCCTGTTGGGTGAGCCTGATTCTGCTGCGCGTTCCCACTATGCGACGGATCCTGGAGCGTCCTCCGCCGACTAGACAGCGCGCACGATCACCACGGAATTGATGCCAAGCATGCCAAAAGAATTGTTCAGAATATAACGGACCCGCCGCAATTCACGAGGCTGGTTGCAGACCAGTCCCTCCAAAGCACACTCGGGGTCGAGGTTGTCGACATTGATCGTGGCATGGCATACCCGATCGCGCAAGGCGGGGATATTCCCAGCCAACTCCAATGCACCAGCAGCCCCCATCGTGTGACCGATGAAGCTCTTGGTGTTGTTGAAGTGCGTGTTCTCGCAACCGTCAAACACCTTGCGCAGCGCCGTGCACTCCTGGATGTCTCCACTGGAGGTTCCCGTCGCGTGCGTGCTGACGATATCGATCTCTTCAGCAGGCAAACCGGCTCGCCGCAACGCCATCTCGATGCACTCGGCCTGGCGCTGGGGATTGGGAAGAACGAAATCGGTGGCATCCGTGTTCAACGCATAGCCGACGACTTCAGCGATGATCTCGGCTCCTCGCGCCTTCGCGTCCGACAACCGCTCCAACACATACATGCAGGCCCCTTCCGACACCACGATGCCGTTGCGGTCGACATCGAAGGGACGCGATGCCTTGGTGGGATCCTCGTGCTCGGCCAAAGCCCCTTGGCTCTTGAAACTGGCAAAAATCCCGAACGTATGAATGCTTTCCGAAACGCCCCCTGCCAAGGCCAGATCGCATTCCCCCAGCCGCAACATCTGCACTCCTTGGATGACCCCCGCATTGCCAGCAGCACATGCCGCACCGATCGTGTAATGCGGGCCAGTGATCCCCAGGTTCAATGCGATTTCACCAGCCGGATTGTTGGCGACCGTCCGTGGGTTGTGGTGGTGCGACCAGAATTGGGTATCGTAATCGAACCCCTTGATCTGGTAGATTTCGTTTTCCGTTTCGACGTTTCCATGCTCCGTGACTCCCACGTAGATACCGACCCGTGACCGGTCGACGTTTTCCCAATCCAGTCCACTGCGAGTCACCGCTTCGTTGGCAGCCCAAATCCCCACCGATCCAGCGCGCGTGCCCCGCCGGGCATCCTTGCGCGATTGGTACTTGGTAGCCGGAAAATCGCATTGCCCAGCCAGAGTTTTCCCCACATAACGGATTTCGTACGGCCCCACACCGCTTATTCCGTCGAGGAGATTCTGTCGATACGACTCTAAATCGTTACCGTTGGGGCTGGTCAGCCCAATCCCCGTAATGACAATCCGCTGCTCATCAGGCAACTTCGCCGCTGTGTCCATCATATTGTTCGGGTTTGCCCATGCAGTGAGGGAGAAATACGTCTACTTGGAGGGATCCCAAAAAAGGCGTTTCATAACTTCCTGTCCGTCGCGCGATTGGTCCCCCGAAGCATCAGCGAGGGATCAGGAAAGGAGTCGATTGGGCGATCTCCTCCGCTCGCGCGGCGGGTTTCTGGCAGTTGTTGCAACGGTCCCTAGGATAGATGTTGGGTAACAAAGTAGCATTGCCTGCCACGCTGTTGTCCGCTACGTCTCGATCGATTTGGGAATCGGTCGCTCTTCTTTCCACTGCAACCGTGTGCATTCAGGCTAACGGCAACCCTGCTGATCGACAAGGCACGCTGGGCGATCCACGCCGCCTGAGCACTAGGCTGGTGCCTGCTTCCGCCATCCCCGGCACGCCCCGCTGCGGCCGACGCAAGCCGGAGGGCCAGGCGATGCCGAGCGAAACCGGGGCATTGGCGACGAGCCCTGGGGACAGGGACAGAAAGAATCGAATCTCCGGGCGACGGGCCTCTTCACGCATCGTCCGGGGAACGGGAGGGGCCGCCCTCGAACCGCCGGTTGCGGCCGCTATGCACCGGATCGGCGACCGGGATTGTTCTCAGAGGGGCTCGCTTTTGCTATCGTAGAATTCCCC
>RFIQ01000299.1 GCA_003695565.1 Planctomycetota bacterium
GGAGTGCGAGCCCAGACCATCAATCCGCTGGTATCGCGATCCAATCGATGCACAGGGTAAACGCGTAGAATCGGCGGCAGTTTGCGGTGGGGGATCACCCGCGGTGCGTTGCCGGGGCGTTTTCCTCTTCCTTTGCCGCCAGCAGGGTGGTTGCCTCCCGGCCGCGTCGATTTGGGGGGCCAGGCCAAGTGCAACTCACGCGCCAGCACTTGGGGCATCAATTCGTCCAGTGTCGGTTGCAATTGCTTGCGCCCGGGCGTTTCGCGGTCCGCCACATGCCGCACGCTGGTGACCCCGGCGGGTTTCTCGACGACGAGGAGGTGTTCGTCCAGGTAAGCCACGTGGATGTCGGCGGCCTGGATCGGTTTGGGCAGGGCGTTGGCCACGCGGCGAATCACATCCCCGGTCTTCAATCGCCGGCCGGCGTCCAGGCACAGATTGCCGTTGACTTGGATGTGGCGGCGCGCCACCCAACCCTTCACCTCGGACCAACTGGCGTCCGGGTAATGGCGCTTCAGAATCGTTGACAAGGCCAGCCCGGCCAGGTCGTCGTCAATGTGAATCAAGGCGGGGAGTTCCGCCGATTCCGGATGAGTGGATTGCATGTGCCAATTCTACTCGGCCAACCCCCGTTGCCAACGCCATGGTTGTTCGCCGGCCAGATATACTTGGTGCCGCGATGGGCAGCCTAGTCGTCCAGCCTGCGCCGCCCAGCCGATAATCTCCCGGCCCGGTCCGCCCCCGTTTTCGGTCGCCGGGTCGCCTCGCCGAACCCACCCGGTAGGTTCCTCAGGTAACTGGCCGCGACTGATCCAGCAACACTAGCCGAAAGGGCTCAGTCCATGGAGCGTTTTCTACCCATTGTCGTGATGATCGTGATCGGTGTGGCGTTCGTTGCCTGGCGGTATTGGTACGAAAAGAAACGTCGCGCCGCGATCATGCAGTTCGCCTCGCAGCTCGGGCTGAGTTATTCCCCGAGTCTACTGCCGGGCGATGATGGGGTTTTCCAGCGCTTTCCGATTTCGAATCGAGGGCGAGGCCGCAAGGCGACCGATGCCATCGTGGCGGATTCGGGCGAGGTTCGGATGGTGATTTTCGATTACCGATACACCACCGGCAGCGGCAAAAACTCGACGACTTACCGCCAGACCGTGGCTCTGGTGCATGTTCCGGGGCTGAACTTGCCCGAGTTCGCTCTACAGCCCGAGTCGTTCGTCCACCGTTTGGGCGAGTTTTTCGGGGTTAAGGACATCGATTTCGATGATGATCCGACATTTTCCAAGAAATTCTTGTTGCAAGGCGCCGACGAGGAGGCGATTCGAGCATACATGACGCCGCAGCGCCGCCGGGCTTTGCTGGAGTATGGCGATACCTGTATCGAGGCCAATGGCGATGATTTCCTGTTTTATCGGACTGGCAAACGTGCCCCAGCGGACCAGATCAAGCCGTTGATGGAGCGAGCATTTGGCCTGTTGCAGATCTTGAAGGAACCGCCGGGCCAGTGAATCGTCGGTGCCGGGAGTTGTCGCGCCCCACGGTGATGTGGCGCGGCGCGAGGGGGTGCACCTCGGTGGACCTTTGGGGGAGGTAGCGGTCGGGGCCTGGGTTACAATGATGCAGGATCCGCGCGTCGGCATGGTAGATGGGCGCCCCGATGGCCCCCTGGAGGCACGGTGACGCGAGGAGACGGTTCGCAGAATTCCAGGAGAAACTCGCCATGAAGCGTCGTCATTTCATCCGTACCAGTGGTCTTGCAGGGTTGGCAGCGGCCACGGCCAGATGGCCAGCCGCCGATGGGCATGGGCCGCAACAGTCCGCCACAACATGTTGCGACCGGACGTACGCCACGGTCCAAGATGCGATCCGCTCTCCCCGCGAGACGCTGGCGTATGTGCCAGGGATTTACGCCGGAACTGGGGTCGAACAACCGGACTACCTGGCGACGATCGATGTCGATCCTAGTTCGAAGAACTACGGGCGCGTGATCCACCGGTTACCCATGCCCAACGTGGGAGATGAGCTGCATCACTTCGGCTGGAATGCGTGCAGCAGTTGCCACGGGCAGGAAGGGTCTGGTCGGCGGTACATCATTTTGCCCGGGCTGGCTTCGGGACGCATTCACGTGGTCGACACGATCGATCCGGAGACGCCGCGGCTGACGAAGGTCATCGAGCCGGAGGAGGTGGCGCGAAAGGCGAATTTGTCGGCGCCCCACACCGTGCACTGCCTGGCCGACGGGACAGTGATGATTTCCTGCTTGGGGAATGCCGACGGCTCGGCCCCGGGAGGTTTCTTGTCGCTTGACGCCGAATTCAACGTCATGGGGCGCTGGGAGCGGGATGCGACCGGCATGGAGTTCAACTACGACTTCTGGTACCAGCCTCGGCAGGGCGTGATGGTTTCTAGCGAGTGGGGGGCACCGAACACCGTGTCCCAGGGTTTCCGCATCGAGGATGTCCAGGCTGGCAAGTATGGTCGCCATCTGCATTTCTGGGACTGGGCGGAACGCAAGATCATCCAGTCGGTCGATCTGGGGGAAAGCGGAATGATTCCCTTGGAGGTGCGATTCCACCACGATCCGAACAGCACTCATGGCTTCGTCGGCGCAGCGCTCAGCAGCACCGTGTGGCATTGGTTCCGGGCTGGTGATCGTTGGGACGTTGAACAGGTCATCGCCGTCGATCCGGTGGAAACCGAGGGTTGGCCGTTTCCGGTTCCCGGTTTGGTGACGGATATCGTGCTGTCGATGGATGACCGCTTCTTGTACTTTTCCAATTGGTTGCATGGGGATGTGCGGCAATACGATGTGAGCGATCCGTCCCGCCCGCGGCTGACCGGCCAAGTATGGCTGGGTGGAGTGATCGGCCATCGGACCGAGCGGGTCCGCGGCCGGCACTTGGGCGGTGGGCCCCAAATGCTGCAATTGAGCCTGGATGGTCGACGGCTGTACGTCACCAATTCGCTATACAGTCCGTGGGACAACCAGTTCTACCCGGCCATGGCCCGCGAGGGATCGTACCTGGTCCAACTGGATTGCGACACCAGCAAGGGTGGACTGACGCTCAACCCCGATTTTCTGGTCGATTTCGGCCGCGAACCTCAGGGCCCCGCCCGGGCGCATGAAATCCGTTTTCCTGGTGGCGACTGCACTTCGGATATCTGGAGTTGAGCTGCATGGGGCTGCAGCCTCGAGTCGTGCGGCGGCAAGATTGCGTTCGATCTGGTCGGGCGAATCGGCTAGACTGAGGCGAAAGGGCACGCATCCGACCGCTGGCGACGCTTCCCAGGAGCCAGGCCGGCGGTGGGGGGTGTAGCGCCGCGCGCAACGCAATTCGATGGCTCAATGGAGGAAAGTCATGTCAGGAACGACGCAGTCTGGATCTGGATCGCCCGCTCAAACCACCGTCCCGTTGCTGTTGGAAGCTTTGGGCAAGGAACAGCGTCAGGGGATCGTGCGAGCCGCGGCCCGCTGGGTAGCCGATCGGGTTTGCAACCGTGCGTTGCCCGAACCGCAGGAGTTGTTGCCTGAGTTGGCTCAGAGCATCGTCATGGGCGCATTCGTCACGTTGAAACGCGGCGAGATCCTGCGCGGTTGCTGTGGCGTGTTGGGAAAAGCCATGGCATTGGGGGACGCTGTGCGAGATGCTGCCGTGAAGACGGCTCGCGACGACCGGCGGATGGCTCCCATCTCCCCCTGCGAACTGCCGTTCTTGCACATGGACGTGACCTTGCTGGGACCATTTCAACGGGTGCAGCAAACCGGGCGAGATCGCATCGCCGCGGTCGAGGTGGGGCGGCATGGATTGATGATCCAGCACGGACAGCAGAGCGGTTTGTTATTGCCCAGCGTCGCCGTCGAACGCGGATGGAATGCCGAGAAGTTTCTGCAAGCGGTCTGTACCAAGGCGGGTTTGCCCATGGGGGCTTGGGAGAATGCGGACACGCAGTTGTTCCTGTTCGAGGGGCATGCCATGGGTGGTCCGTTGGCGGAGTTTCTGCCCGAGGGGCTGCCCAGGTCATTGCCCTTGCCGTTGACCGAGACCGATTTGGCGGAATACGCGCGGGTGGCTGGCGAGAATATCGTGGCCCTGGTCAGCGGCGGGGCTCCCAGTTACATCATACCGCATTTGTCGGATTTGCACGTCAATGCACTGGTGTTGAGCATGCACTGGAGCAATCCCGAGGCTGCCGGTTCGGCGCGCTCGGCCAACGCCATTCAGTTTTCCATTCGTCCTGGGCTGCCGTTGCAGTCGACGCTCTACCAGATGTGCCAGCAAACGGCAGCCATGTTCCAGCGTCAGGGGTTCTCCGGAGAATTGCGCATCGGTTTGACACTAGGGTTCGATCCGGCCATGCACGGATTCGGTGCACAAGCCGATCTGGCGGGGGTCGATTCGGCTGATCGCGCCGTGGTCATCGCCGATGCGCGGCATTGTGGTTTCGCTTTCGATCCGGCCCGCCCTGCGGAGGAGTTGCTCGACGAATTGCGTCAGCGACTGCCGATCGGTTCGCGCGACGCGGCCGTGCATTCCATGCAAGTGATATCCACCATGCCGCGGGTCATCAGCATCAGCATGCCGACTCCTGTCAGCCGCCAGGGCGTGCGACCTCCGGCGGTGGCGGGCAAGTTCTATCCGGCCGAGGACGCGGCGCGGCGCGAGTTGGTCGATCGGTTGGTGAAGGGGCCCGCGCCGCACCAGCTCCGTCCGCTGGCCGTGATGGTTCCACATGCTGGATTGAAGTACAGCGGAAAAATCGCGGCGAACGTCTGGCGACGGATCGAGGACCTGGATGGTCGGACCCTGGTGATCGTGGGGCCCAAGCACACGCCGCGCGGTGTGAACTGGGCCGTGTGTCCCTGTACCGCCTGGAGTCTGTCGCAAGCCGTAACCTTCGAGAACGATTTGGAACTGGCGCAAACGTTCGCGGCCAGGGTGGAACCGTTGCAATTGGATGCTGCCGCCCACGCGGAGGAGCATGGCATCGAAGTCCAATTGCCCTTCTTGGAGCGGTTCGGGCGGCGGTGCAAAGTCGTCGGATTGGCGTTGGGGGGAGGAAGCTGGCCCGACATCCGTGCCGCCGCGGAGGAGTTTGCCGATGCGATTCGCGATCTGCAACCGCGGCCCCTGCTGGTTATCTCCAGCGACATGAACCACTATGCGCCCGATGAGGAGAACCGCCGATTGGATCGGCTGGCGCTGGATGCCATGGCTACCGGAGACCCGCAACACCTGATCGACGTCTGCCGCCAGCATGAAATCAGCATGTGTGGCGTGGTGCCCGCCGCGCTGATCATGCA
>RFIQ01000300.1 GCA_003695565.1 Planctomycetota bacterium
GCCGCGCTAGAGCGTTAATCACTCGGGTAGGAACTAGCCGTCCCTTTGGAAGTGGTCCTTGTGCGTGCATGCTAGGCTTTGGTGATATCCGCCTGCCTGTCCACTTCGTGCATGTGCCTCAGAGGGCGGCATACCCGGTCCTCGAACCCTGGGACCGCCTCACCTGGGACTTCGCCGGATATGGAGTCGGCGGGCAACGTTCCCGGAACGAATCGGCATGCGAACTTAACCAGCTCCACTGTCGATTTCAGCTTCAGTTTGCGCATCAACCGGTAACGGTGAGCCTCCACGGTTTTCTCACTGATTTGCAGCTCGATCGCGATCGTCTTGTTCATCTTGCCCTCGACCACCAACCGCATGACCTGGGCCTCGCGGGGTGACAGTTTTTGCAGGAGCGTTTGGGCCTGATCATACTCTGCGGTGATGGCGCGGATTCGCTCGGCGCGCTGGCTCCCCTCGCGCACAACATCGAACACCTGCTGGTCGTCGAGCGGAGGTGTCAAGAAGTCCAGGGCACCGGCGCGCATCGCTTGCACCACATGCCGCAGGGACCGCGGTGAACCAATCATGACGAAAGGAACCAGGTATCCCACCTGTCGGGATACGGCGTAGACGATCTCGTGGGTCTGTTCGAGATCGGCATCCACGAACACGACTGCCAGGTTTCCTCTTAGTGGTGACTGTGGCAGGTCATCCGGATGTCGACTGTGCAAAAAAATGCTCGCGGTGGTTAGGCTTTCCGTTAGGGAATCCCTGAGGTCCAGATCCTTTCCGATAAACACCACTTCGGTGTCTTGCATTCCCTCTCCTTCGTGATCTTCTGTGTGGGTATTCCAGTTGTAGCTCCAATGATGAATCTTCGGAAAAGGGGCAAGTGGCACATTATATCGAGTAACGCGATTTCATCGAATGGCACCCGCGCACGCGGGACCACGGTTTCTCGTTTTGCCAGAAATTTCTCTTAGGCGAACCTGCATTCCGCTTAACTGCGAGCTAGGTTTCTTTGCTTTTGGCTCTTGTGAAGATTTGCTAGTAGCACATGCGACACCGTTTCGACTGCCCCCTCTCGAACTTGCGGTTGCGCAGCTAAGGATTTCCCTAGTCCAGGCTAGACAGAAAGCGCGAAAGAGGGCGGCAGAAAATGAGGCAACGGATACCGACTACGCGGATCGTCATCGCCTTTGCACTGTGGATAGCCGCGCTTCTGTACGGCGTCAATTGGCTGCTGGCCTACTCGTTCGACGGAGCGAAAGTCGAACTGCCGTCGCAGGCGCCGGCGGAAGCCCAGCGGGGTTTGGGCAAGGAGCCAACCCTGTTTGTGTTTCTTCATCCCAAGTGCCCGTGCAGTCTGGCTACGGCTGAGAATCTGAAACAATTAGTTTCGCGAATGAAGCGATCTGAAATTGAGCCGCGGATTCGCGTTTTTTACTTCTGCCCGGCAGACGGTGATACCACCTGGGTTACCGAGACACGCTTGTATGCGCAGCTCAGTGGCTTTCCAGGGATCCAACAAGAACTCGATCGGGACGGTGTGTTGGCCGCACGACTGGGCGCGAGCAAGTCGGGGCACGTAGTTGTCATCCAGCCCGACGGTCAGATCGCCTTTAGTGGCGGTATTACGGATCAACGCGGTCACGAAGGAGATAGCTTGGGAATGCAGGCCATTCAAGCAATTCTCTTGCGGCGCAGTCCTCCGGTGCGGACTGTCCCCGTGTTTGGTTGCCGTTTTTTCGCAGGAGTGAAGGGATAGCAGCGCCATGGACCGTGAACCAAGAGCGATAACTGAAGACAACGAAGTGATGCAGGAGGCACCTGCGGCGGCCGCAGAAGTGGCTTCCGGCAGCAACGCCTCTGGCGAGCTGAGCGGTGCGAGTTCCGAGATCGAACGGCGCGCGGCAGCTCTTCTGGCAGCCAATCGCTACCGATTGCATTGCAGCATCGATCGTATGTTTGCGGGTCTAATGCTGATCCAATGGGTGTTGGGTATTGGATTAGCGTTGTTCGTCTCTCCCCTGACCTGGATCGGGAATGTATCGGCCATTCATACGCATGTTTGGGCGGCCGTCGTGTTGGGCGCGGTGCTGTCCAGCCTGCCCATCTACCTGGCCTTGATCCATCCGGGGACCGCACTGACCCGGCATACCATCGCCATTGCGCAAGCACTGTGGTCGGCATTGTTGATCCACCTCTCCGGCGGTCGGATCGAAACGCACTTCCACGTGTTTGGGTCGTTGGCGTTTCTGGCGTTCTATCGAGACTGGAGGGTGCTGATTACAGCCTCCCTGGTGGTGGCAGTCGACCATTTCGTTCGCGGAGTGTGGTGGCCACAGTCGGTTTTTGGAGTGATTCTGTCCAGTCCCTTCCGGTGGATCGAACATTCGGTGTGGGTCGTGTTCGAGGATGTTTTCCTGATCGCTTCCTGTGTTGCCGGCGTGCAGGAGATGGCCGACGGTGCGCGGCGGCAAGCCGAATTGGAGGTGACCAATGCGACCATCGAGTTGCAAATCCGCCAGCGCACGGCTGCTCTCCAGCGGGCGACCGAAGCGTTGGAAGTAGCGAATCAGCGATTGCAATTGGAAGCCCAAAAGCTGGCGGCTTCCAATACCAGCCTGGAGGAAGAGATTCGCCAACGGGAACAGGCGGAGAAGGAACGCGCTGCGATGCAGCAACAGTTGCTGGCTGCCTCGCGCGCTGCGGGCATTGCCGAGATGGCGACCGGAGTCTTGCACAACGTCGGCAATGTACTCAACAGCATCAATGTTTCGGCGCAGTTGTTAATGGAGCACGTGCATAGTGCGTCCGCACGAAATCTTCGCAAAGTAGCCGATTTGTTGCAGGAGCAGGCCGATGACTTGCCCCGGTTTTTCGCCAACGATCCCCGAGGCCCGAAGCTGGTTGAATTTCTAGACAAACTGTCCGACCGCCTCGAATACGAGAATCAAGATCTGGCCAGTGAGTTGTCCGCACTGGTGGACAATGTAAATCATGCTAATGAGATTGTAAGGAAGCAGCAGGCCTATGCGCGTTCCGGGGGCATCCGCGAAGTGGTGGAGTTGCCGCGTCTGGTCGAGGATGCCATCAAGACTCTAGGAGCCGATTTTGCCGAGCAGGGTATCGAACTGGTGCGTCAACTCGAACCGGTGCCTCCGTTGGAAACAGACAAACATAAGGTCTTGCAGATCCTAACCAATCTGTTGACCAACGCCCGGCACGCCGTTCTGGCGGTAGACCGCATCGATCGTTCTATCGAGCTGTACGTAGGATGTCGTGGTACCGAGCAGGTCGTGATCCAAGTGCGAGACAATGGTGTGGGTATCCCCGCGGATCAACTGACCAAGGTTTTTCAGTACGGTTTCACCACCAAGAAAAACGGTCATGGTTTTGGTTTGCACAGTTGTGCTCTGGCGGCCAAAGAGCTGGGTGGGAGTTTGGATGTCAGCAGTCCCGGTGCGGGCTGTGGCGCGACATTCACATTGACCCTGCCGCTGACAAGCTCGCCAGCTCGTGTCGTGTCCGGCGAGGCGACGCGTTTGTCGGATTCTGCGAGTGCAAACGACACAGGTTGGGAGGCTCGTACCGCGGCGGCGGTCTCTTCGCCGCCGGCAGTATAAGCGCGTGATGAAAAAGTGTGTTGTCAAAGTTAATTCCTGTTTCCCTTTTTTTGGAGAGAGATACATGTCAGTTCAGTCCTTACCCTTAGC
>RFIQ01000301.1 GCA_003695565.1 Planctomycetota bacterium
GGATAGGCACCGGCTTGCACGAGAAACACATCGGGCCGTCCGTCTCGATCGTAGTCCAGCACCCCCACACCGCCACCGGTAGTTTCAAAAATCCGTCGTCCGTCGATCTGGTTTGCCGTATTGTTATCAAACTGGAACTGAATTCCACTCGCATCGGTCACATCGCTGAAGCGGGGCGGCGACTCGCCTGCGGCGTCAGAGGGCTGGGCTGTAGGCCCCTCACGCTTGGTTGCCAATTCGTTCCACAAGGATGTATCCGGCAAAGGCAAACGTTGCGCCCAATCTCCCCGGGCCACGAGGTAGTGCGATGGCAACGTGTGGGGAAGCGGGCCGGAGGCCGGTAGCAATGCTTGCGCACGGCCCAACACCTCCCGCGGCCAGCTCAGCGACGGATCCAGCATGGCGGCATACGCGCACCACCCGCGGGTCTCCCACAGCCGACCCAGGTCGAGCGTCAATTCCGCCGCTTGCTGCAACAGGGGCGGGTAGGTCCGCGCTTTGTATATCTGTTCCAGCGCAATGTTCAGTTCCTGCAGGCGGCGCGCGCGCTGACCAGCGTCTTTAGCCACTTCGTTCTCGCCGAGCTGATGCAGGACCTGCGCCAAACTTTGATGGGCGGGCAGGTGGTTGGGGTCCAACCGGATCGCTTCGGCAAAACACCGAGCGGCCGCGGCGGGGTGCGTGGGCGTCAGCCATCGACCGCGAACATACCAGACGTCCGGATGCGCCTGGGCGGTGGTCGGCAAGTGAGCCTGCCAGTCGGCGAGCCGTTGGGGATAGGCTTTCAAGTACAGTAAACCCAATTGCGCATGCCCTTCGACCAGTTGCGGCAAATCTGCCACCACGCGCTCGAGATGTTCTCTGGCCTGAGCATGCTGGCCGCGCTCCATCGCCAATCGGCCCAACCCTAGATGGGGCAATGGATCATCTGGTTGGGCGCGCAGATAACGCTGCAACTCCTCGAAGTTCGCGGTCTCCTTGGCCAGGTTTCCGATGAACAACAAGTACTCCACCTGCAACCGGTCGGTCTGCAGCATGTACATCAGGTGCGGCAGGGTCTCGCGGCGGCGGCCCAGCGTGTTGTACAACGAAATGATGCGTTCTCGGGCGTAGTACAGATCGGGATCCAGCGCGATGCTGCGTTCGATTTCGCGCACCGCTGCCGACGCGTGCCCCAAATGGAACTGGATTTCACCGGCCGCCCACCGCGCCACCGCGGCTTGCTCTGCCGAGTCGGGAATTCGGCCGTAGTATTGGAGTGCTTCGTCGAATCGCTGCAGTTTCGTGGCGGCTTCCGCAGCCACCATCAAGACCTGAGGATCATCCCTGCGGCGCTGCAAAATCTGCTGGGCAGTTCCCAATGCAGCCGCGTATTGCTGGGCCTCCAGCAGACGCCGCGCGTCGGAAACGGTCAAAGGACGATCGATCGTTGGAGGGGGCGTGAGTTCGTACCAGGCGTAGGCTGCCAGACCAGCCGCTGCGATCACGACCAGACCGACCCATCTCCATGTTCCCATGCGATTTTGCTGTTTTGAATTGGAGTGACATTTCCGCAACGCGCGTGCGGGTTACCATCCGGGCAGTTCCGCAGCTTTCTGGCCTGCATTATACCCCGCCCTGCCGCTCATTCGGCTTCGCACAGCGGGACGATTTGGCTGGTCGATGCCAGCAGTTTCTTGATCGTCACCCGCTGAAACGCCGCTTCGGTAGCGGCGTAGGCCTTGTCAAGCTCGCTATGCAACGGGCAAAGCTGGCTGTGCGACTTCAGCCCCAGTGGGCAGGCTCGGATGCGTTCGATCGGCGAGACCGCGTTGACCACATCCAGAATCGAAATCTCGCTGACCGAAAGCGCTAAAACATACCCACCTCCTGGACCAGGCCGAGATCGCACCAGTCCGGCCGCGACCAGGTCCTGCAACACGTGATGCAAGTACCGACGGGGAACTTTCGTGCCCTTGCTCAGTACGTCCGCCGAGGCGGGTTGCCCCTCGCGAGCCCCCATGAAGACGACGGCGCGGAGGGCGTATTCGGCTGTCTTGGATAACATCGAAATCTCCTCCTCGATGGCGGTGATCGCAAATGGAGCGCACTTGCTGCCAGCGGGAACGCACGGCGGGCCACCGTCTCCGTTGATGGTACGCGTCGAAATCCGCTGGGTCGACCTGGGTGGGCGTCCCCGGGGAGGATGGAGTAGCCCACCGCTAGGGGGCCGCGCCAAACAATGCTTCCCGAATGACCGCCGGGCGGTTCGTAGTAATGGCAAAGGCCCCCAGTTCTTGCATGCTCCGCGCCAATGCTGGGTCGTCGACCGTCCAAGTGTGGAATTCCGAGACGCCGGCGCGGCGCAGTCGTCGTATGAAGTCTGCATCGATGACTTCTGGACGAGCTTGCATTCCCACCCCGTCGGCCTGGACTGCCCTGACCGTCCGGGCGATTTGCGCAGCGGTGGGCGACCATCGGCCGGTGGCTTCCTCCTGTTTGAAACCGGTCAACCAGTGGCACTTGACTCCTGGCAGTTGCTCCTTGCACGCGCGGACTAGGTCATCGTGAAAACTGATGATCATTGTCTGCTGAGAAGGAAAGCTGGCGGCGCGCAGTTTCTGGACCAGCACGGGGACGATCGATGGTCCCGATTTCAATTCGATGACGAAAAGTTTTCCAGGTGGGACGATGGCCAATACGTCCTCCAGCGTCGGGATGGATTCTCCGGCAAATCGACGATCCTTCCAACTGCCGTATTCCAGCCCGCGAAGTTGCTCCAAGGTACTTTGTTCGACCATCAATCGCTGGCCGCCGGTTCGTTCCGTGTCGGGGTCATGGATGCATACGATCTGCCC
>RFIQ01000302.1 GCA_003695565.1 Planctomycetota bacterium
ACCCTGAGCATGAACGCATACGGTCAGACAGCAAACAAGGGCGGTGCCTCGCCGCTCAAAAGAAGAGTGCCCAGGAATCAGCAAAGCAACAGGCACATTTGGATGCACCGCACGCGCCCCGGAACCGAATCTGGGCCTGACGCAGGACGGTCGAAGGGCGCCGACAGGACGTTGCAATGAACAGAGGCGTTTGCGGGCTGAGTTGCAACGAGCCAACGCAACGATTCTAGACAGCTTGATTCGCAGGCCGACAACTGGCCAGCAGGCAACACGCCGACTGCCCCCCAACTGGCGGAGCCTCCTGCAGATGGCAAGGCAGTGGAAAACTCCCAATGAAAATGGACGGCGTCGGCCGGCGGCAATGCATCGTTCCCGCCGCAGCCATGGCAAACTTGCAGATGATGTGCCAATATCTCCGATCCGGCAGGTTGATGCAGCAGGTCGGCGTGGCAGTGGGCAACGGGATGGGGCCCCAACGCCGTCAGGCACAAGGCCGCTGCAAGCCAGCGCCCAATCACGCTGCGACCGTCTCGAGTGTGCCCTACGGAATGCATCATCCAGACCTAATTCATCGCTTCTCTATGGTCAATTCCCAGCGGACCTGTTCCCCGTTGAAGGTCGAAGTGCCCGCGGGCCACCCACACAACGAGCCATTCCCCCCACCCATACCAGCAGCCATCCTAGCCTAACAAAGTCAGCAGCCCGTGCCATTCCCGAGGTGCCCTCCGAACAAGGAGATCGCGACGGTCGCTGGCCGGTTTCCGAGTTGCTATAGCCTTGAGAGGACGCCGTGGGGCGCGATTCTACATCGTAGTCAGTCCGTTTCCCGCCATCAAGCATCTTCCGATTTGCCCGCGCCAGCCATATGACAATGCCTGTCCATGTCCATCACTTTGCCTGTCCGTTGCTTGCCCACTGGAACGCAAAACAATGCCTGTCCATGACTGGATTCACGGTTAGAACGCGGGTGGCACCTATTGGTTCTGAGTACACTGAAAACTGGAGCGCGCTAAAAGCTGAGGACCTCGTTATAATGGTACTGAGACTGATCGGGCGCGGGCGCTCGTCCGTCTTGCTCTTCTTTCTCATCGATTGCAGGGTTTGTCTGATGCAAAATATGGGTGGATTGGGTACCCGGCGTGCGAGCCATCCTTGCTGATGCGGCAAATGCGGGGTGCGACCACCATCGGATCAAACTAGTTCTCGCTCCAGACAACCCCCTTTTGGGTGGAGACTTCTCTTAATGCACAAGCCGAATTGGTTAGGGCTGATCTTGCTGCTTAGCTGGCTGACCGCAACGGGGCTCCCCTCCCGTTCATGCTACGGTCAAAGGAAGTCCAAGAAACTGCCGTCGCAGAAATTCAAGGGGTACGGTTTGCCGGAAGCGGTCAAGCAACCGCCAAAGAATCTGCCGCGTCCCCGACCGGTCGACCCGTCGCGGCGCGATGCATGCAGAGAACGGGCGGCAGCGATCGATGCGTTGGTCGAGGCCAACCTTCAACGGCATGGCATCGAGCCAAATCCGCTAGCTGACGATTACACGTTTGTGCGCAGAGTATACCTGGATTGCGTGGGCGCGATCCCCTCTCTCCGGGAGACGATCGCATACGCTTCAGCAACAGAGCCGACGAAGCATGAGGTGGCCGTCGACGCGCTGCTTAGCTCACCTGGATACGTCAGCCACATGTACAATTTCTGGGCGAACATTTTGCGAATCAAGGACCGCCCGGAGAACAACATTCTGGCGTACAGTTACCGCAACTGGATCAAAGAACAGCTCCGCGTCAATCGGCCGTATGACGAGTGGGTATACGAGATGCTGACGGCCGAGGGCAAGATTTGGGACAATCCACCCGTCGGATACACTTTGCGCGACAACGGCATGCCGCTCGTGCATGTAGATAACACGGTGCGTGTTTTCTTGGGGACGCAAATCGGGTGTGCCCAGTGCCATGATCATCCCTTCGACGACTGGACGCAGCTCCAGTTCTACCAGTTGGCGGCCTTTACCCACGGCACCAAAACCCGGGACGGGGCTGGTTCACCGGCATTCGCCAACGGAAATCCTGTACAACGGCTGCGCAAGGAGCTGGAGGAAAAGGATCCGGAAAAGCGATTGTCTGGTTCAATGAACCTGCTGGTCCAGGCCAATCTGTTTCGAGTTTCCTTTGACCCCAAACGCAAGCTCAAATTGCCGCACGATTATCAATACGACAACGGGAAGCCGAATCAGGTGGTCGAACCCGCGGTCCTGTGGGGAGAGATTCCCTCGGCGGCGCAGGGGCTGTCGCTCCGCGAACAATATGCTGCCTGGTTAACGGACCGCCGCAATCACCGATTTGCGCAGACCATCGCCAACCGCCTGTGGAAAAAGGTCATGGGAGTCGGATTGATCGAACCCGTGGATGATTTGCGCGACGATTCCCCGTGCGAGAATCCGGAACTGATGGATTTCCTGGCGAAAGAAATTGTCAGGCTCGATTTCGATCTCAGGGAATTTCTGCGGACATTGATGTACACAAAGACCTACCGTCGCGCATGCAGCGACTTCGATCCTTCCGAGGAGGAGTTCTACCACTACCCTGGTCCGCGGTTGCGGCGGATGACGGCGGAACAAATCTGGGATTCAATCTTGGCCATTGCGGTGTACAACCCGTATCCGTACACGGTTCCATCCACCATCGAATTCGCCAGACAGAGCGATTTGGACCTGGCCAAGATCAACGTGGAAGAACTGGAACGGCGCGCCGAGCAATTCGATGAGACCGTGGGGCCTCGGGCACTTTCGAAATTGATGAATGTCGCCTCCTACCGTCGCCAGGTTCTCGCTCGTGCCTCGGAACTGCCCGCTCCGCTGCCGGCAGATCATTTCCTGCGGCAGTTCGGGCAATGCGATCGCGAGACGATCGAGGGGGACAGCACCGACCCGACGGTACCTCAGATTCTGACCATGTTCAACGGCCCTTTTACGCACATGATGCTGGAGAAGGGCTCAGTGATTTATGACAACCTGATGCGAGCCAGGACGCCGCGCGAGGCTTTGGATGTCATGTTCCTTTCCATCCTCAATCGCCCCCCCACCGACCGCGACCGGGAGGTCGCCATGAAGGAATTGATGCGAGGGGACCGGGCCATGGGATATGGAAACGTCGTCTGGGCCTTGATCAATACCCGCGAGTTCATGTTTGTTCAGTGAGTTGCAATGACCGATAGAATGCGGCCGTACACCTTCGGTCGATTCCAGTCCTACAAGAGTGCTTCCTTTTCAGCCTTTCGACGCAGACCAACTTATGATGATGCGCACACCAATCGATGATCCCGGAGCTTGCCGCAAATACCCTCGTCGTCATTTCATGGCCGACGCAGCGAAAGCTCTGCTGGGGGTCGGATGCACTGGATACCTGAACCACTCCCCTGCGGCCCGTTTGGCCCATGCTGCCATGGCAACGTCGCCTGGAAAGGCCAAATCGGTCATCTACCTATACATGTCGGGAGGGATGAGCCATCTGGACACATTCGATCCGAAACCGGGTGCGGACAGCCAGGGAGATACGCAACCGGCCCAGACGCGTTTACCCGGTGTCCTGATTTCCAACCGCTTGCCCAAGTTGGCGTACTTGATGAACGGAATTGCCCTGATCCGTTCGATGACAACGGAAACCGGAGCGCACGAGCAGGGGCAATACGTCCTGCGGACCAGTTATCGCCAGTTGAATTCGATTCGGCATCCCGGTTTAGGGGCTTGGACCAATCACGTTTTTGGGAAACGAAACGCACGTCTACCAGGCAATGTCCTGGTCGGCTCGGCAGCCGGACACCCTGGCAGTGGATTTCTGCCAGCATCGATTGCTCCAGTGCCGATCCCCAACCCGCAGGCCGGGCTGGAGAATACGCAACCTCCGAGCTATGTCACGGACGAGCAATTCCGTCGGCGCATGAGCCTGGCAATGCAACTGGACGCGAAATTCAAGACGACGCACGACAGCGCCCTGATCGATGCCTATGATGCGACATACAAGGAAGCTCTCAAGCTAATGAGCTCGTCCGAGCTGCAGGCTTTCGATATTTCGAAAGAGAGCGAGAAAGTGCGGGAATTCTATGGCAACAACAAACTGGGGCAGGGTTGCTTGCTGGCCCGGCGTCTGGTGGAACATGGAGTTCGGTTCGTGGAAGTCGAATATGGAGGCTGGGATCACCACAACGACATCTATGATCGTTTGCCGGAGATGTCTGAGGTTCTAGACAATGCATTGGGCGCTTTGTTGCGCGATCTGGCCAGCAAAGGCATGCTGGGCGAGGTCCTGGTGGTGCTGGCTACCGAATTTGGGCGAACCCCCAAGATCAATGAAAATGCTGGACGAGATCATCATCCGGGCGCCTTTTCCGCATTGCTCTGCGGAGCTGGAATTCGCGGCGGCCAGGTCTACGGGAAATCGGATGATCAGGGGGCCTCGGTGGAAGAAGACGGGGTCTACCCGGAAGATCTCAACGCCACCATCGCGGCGGCCATGGGGTTGCCCTTGGACGAAGAATTCTATGCTCCCAACGGGCGTCCCTTCCGTATTTGCAACAACGGTACGCCGATCAAAGAATTATTGGCATGACCACTCATCCCGAATCGCGTCCTTACTTATCACCGATCTTCAGCGATTTTAGTTTTTGCATGGCGGAATCCAGTTGATCGCTGATTTCCTCCATGGACAGGGGGCGAAACGGTACGGCATGTTCGCACCTGGGATGTGTGCGGAAACCGCGGTGGGCCTCCAAGGCGGCGTTTACCTCCTCCTCCAACGCCGCCAGCCAATCGGGTATTTCCAATCCCACGCCGGTGGGTTGCTCCATCATCAACTGACATTCCTCGATCAACAAGTCGAAGGTGTCTGAGTGTCCATGCTCTCGAAATTCTCGCATGGCCGGTCCAACCAGGGCCCGCATGCGATCGACGGTCATGGGACGGGTAAAACGTTCGTGCAATCGATCCGCCACGGTGGGCATCCGCATCGCGTACTTGGACTGCAATTGCTGCAGTTGCTCGATATACAATTCGCTTTCGCGACCAATTCGATCCGCCAGGGCTCGCCGCCATTGCTGTGCAGTTTGATGGCAGCCCGCACGCACTAGGACTTCATGAGTCCAGTATATGGGTTTGAGGTTCCATGAAACGCGATCGTACCGCACCCGCAACCGCAAGAAGTCCAGCAGCATGTAGAAGTACTCCCCCCGATCCGATTGGGTTGTAGTGCTGTTGTAGTCACGGTATTCGGCGTAGTGGTCGATAAAGGCTTCCAACAACAAGTTCAACGTCTTTTCCGCCTCCGCGCGCGATATTTCACCTGCCTCAATGGCTTCCAGCAGAGGCGCAACCTCTTCGTCGCGTCCCTCTTCAGCCACCTGGTCCAACCAGTGCCCAACCCCCTGATGAAGAATCGCCCGCACGTTACCCAACTGCAAGAAGGACTGCGTGAACAAGGGTCCACCAAACCGTTTGATAAATCGCACCAGTTGTTGCCATGCCCGCGGCGTATCGACTGTCTCCAGCACGCTCAACCGGAGCGTGCGAGAATGCGACAACCAACTGACCAGCATCACTTCGGTTAGCTGCTCCAGGAGAGTGATCAAGTCATCCGAATGAGGTTCGAGTTCGCCGAGCGATTCGCCATCGCGATGATCGATATCAATCTCGCTGATGGAAGTGTTATCGCTGCCGCCACTTCCATGAGATGCAGGGGATCGTGCAAGCTGAACTTCACGATTCTTCTTGCCGCGCCCCGACGGCCCCTTCGAGGATCGCTCCGCGGCGGTTTCCTGAACCTTCCAGTTCACGGCATTTTGCACCACGGCCTTGACCATGGAATGGAAGCACTGCTCAAACAGATCGTCGAATTCGGTCACTGCCCCCGGACCGATCGGATTGTGATGCTCCATGAACCGGGCGGTTTCGATCAACTGGCAAGCCAGAAAAAAGAAACCCTGTCGCGGCAACCACTGCAGCAAGTGCGACAACATGCGGCGGCGCAACCGCACGCTGTAGATCATTCCCGCGTCCCCGCCACGCGCCAGAGGGATATAGAGCAGTTTTTTGTAACGCAAAGCTGATATGAGGCGCGGAAACAACTGTTCGATTCGGTCATGGCGGTCGTTGAGCAAATCGCCGATGATGGTAATGGCGATGGCGTCGTCTTCCGGCAGTGAGCTGATTTCCTGGGCGGCGACGGGACACGCTTCACCGGCCGGAGCAAGATTCGCTAGCAGGAACCGCCGAGCATTGGCCGTTTCCACGGCAGTATTGATGATCTGCTCCAGCAACGATTCCTTGATCAATCGCTGGCGGTCGTACTGGGTCATGGCCTCATGATCTGCCGTAGTCCGGGCGATTGAAAAGTCCGCCACTTGTTGCATCAACCGCAACAGACCTTGTCGGTTTTCGGCAGCGCGAGTGACCCAAGCCTCCATCGCCCCGATCACTCGGCCCGTTCCTTCGCCTGGCGTATCGCTAGCCCGGGGCGCTGCATCTTCCTGCGCAGCAGCCTGGAGCTCTTCGTTCAATTTATTTCGCAGGTAGGGACTCAGCGACGCGATCATCCACATCTGGGATAGTGCCGCCAGGAATGACAAGTGCTCTCCCAACCGCTGCGCCTCCTCGACCAACTCAGTCGACTCGGCAGCCACGCCCTCGGGTTGGATATCCCCCTCGATACCATCATCGGTCGTATCGTGGTACACCACGTTTTCATAGGCTGCTTCGTACAGGTTCTCCTCGCCCCAATCGTCCTCCAGTGAGAAATCATCGCTGAATGGATCTACAGACTCAGACGATGGACGCGGCTTTCCCAACAAGAAGTCGGGGGTTTCCAGATAGGCACCTGCGTTGGCTTCGAGATAATCGAAAAACTTCAGTGCCAGCGCCCAATGCGATCGGGGATCCGGTGCACCGTTTCGCACATCTGCATCGAGTTGCTGCAACCAGCGGACGGCCAACCGTGGAAACGAGTCGCTCCCCTTTTGCAAACCGACGCGGTCAGCTTGACTCAACCAGTGAACCAACAGGGCCATGGAGGCCACGAAATCATTGCGTTCCAGTAGAGATTCGATGACCAGCGCATACGCCTTGGGGGAATCGAACAGATCGGCATGCGGTGCCCAAAACCGTACGTCTCCCGTTGCGGCCCCGCCGGCATGCCACAACCGTAAAGCCTTGGCCACCAATTCGGCCGAGGCAACGGTTTCCATCGGGTCGGTCGCATTCAGGTCTGCAATTTCATGCGCAGCAAATTGTCGCCACCACTGGGCCGTACTGCGCAACTGTGTCGAAATCTCCTGACACAGCGACTCGTCCCCGGCCGCAGACGCCTCGCGCCAGATGCGCGACTGCAATGCCAACAGGGACTCGATCAAATGCACCAAATCCTCGACCCGATGGTCCTGCACCGACGCTTCGGCCCCTTCCCATCGAGGGAAATTTCCGGCGAAGCCCAGAATGTTCCATGGATCAACGAGCGCGCCGCATTCGATTCCCCGGTGAATCAAATCGACAATTTGCGGCGACAACTCGACCGCCTCACGCAAACGCCCCTTTTCCAGCGACTGGTGCGCAGCCGTCATCAGGCAATCGATGCGGGAGATGATCCTAGCCGAAGGGACTGGCACACTATCGGATTGCTCCTTGGCAGCAGCCGCGTTGCCCATCCGGGCGAATAATCGGGCCAGATGCACATGCTCCAGTTGCGTCGCTCGATTGCGCGCCAGGAATGTATTCAGATGCTGTCGCGCCCCGCCGAATGGCTGTTTGCGAATCTGTTGCTCCGCCATCAGGCGTTGGCGGTGAGGCCCGGCCAAGCGACTGATCAGCTCCTCGTAGAATTCGTCTCGATAGCGGGCGATGGGACCCATTAGACTGGGCAACGTGACAGTTGACGGATAAGCGCCCGGCCCCCACCCCGTGATCCCTGAGGCCATCAGCATGGTTCCCGCCAGAACGGCTGCGGCCTCGAAGACCATTTCCGGCCGCAAGGCTGGTTTCGATTCCTCAACCCGCGCCAGCAAACCATCAATGGTCACCTGCTGGATCACGAAACGCCGGTACCTGCCTGAATTGTCGATGCAATGCGGATCCCACTGGCCAAAATGGTAATTGGGACGCATGTTCACCGGATGGTCGAAATCATAGGCACGCGGATCGATGGCCAACTCATCGAGCAAATCCAGATCAAACCCCGCCTCCTGCAGAATATGCGGAGACGTGTTGCGCAGGATCTCGAGGGCTTGGGAAACGACATCGAAATAGAGGCCGGCCGAAACTCCAGCTCCGCGAAAATAAACCGGTATCGGCCGAACCCACTCGTGGGGATACGGTTGGAGTTTCCTGCCCTCCAACACGGCCACCGGCCGATATCCGACGAAATCGTTGAGGTGAGCAATGGCTCCCTCCACGATGCGTTCGTGCTGGTCCCAGGGAGGCCCTTGAAGGATGGCAGCCTCCATCGCCTTGCCCAGGAAAAAACCGTTGAAGATCCCCTCAGGCTCCTGATGAAACAGCAGGTCGCGATGGAAGTCGAGATAGCAGGGGAGGAGATGCAACCACACCAATTCGACCAGGGCTTCCCCCTGTCGGCAATCGGCGAAAGCTGGATTGTCTCGACTGAGTGCAACCACCGCATCCTGCATCCATTGCTGAATCTGCAGCCATGCAGGCATCCCCTCGAAGGGGCTTCCCGGCAACGCCTCCGCGTACAACCGGTTCAATACCGCCAGCGTCTTTGGGTCGATCCGCCCCGACGAGAAATTCAGGTACCCGAGTACCTGAACCAAGTCGCCCTCTCGGCTTTCGCCGCACTTTCCTACACGATCGTCCACACGCAACCCTGCTTACCTGCTGACTCGGTTCGACCAGACTCTGTGCTGAACCGTTCATGTTAGGGGCAAGGCCGAGAATGGTCTAGGCAATGCAGCCCGATGCCGACCGCCCAATTCTCCCTATGCCTTCCCTAAGGAGGGATCGAGGGCCCTTAGAGCCTTTCGCCCGATTCCCCATCTCCCTACAACGCCTGTCCATGAGCAACCCGAACCCACCCTCGCATACATTGCCTGTCCATGTAACAAAAAGGGCCCGCGTGCGAAACATGGGTGGCACCTATCTGGCCCTGTGTCGTTTTCGGGACAGGGCCTCGAGACCAGGGGGCTGAATACATGGATCACATTGCCTGTCCACGAGCGAGGCTGAATACGTGGATTGCATTGCCTGTCCATGAGGGTGAGCTGAGCTGGGAGGGGGAGGGTCGACGCAGGCGAGGGGTAGGGATAAACTACGCTGCAG
>RFIQ01000303.1 GCA_003695565.1 Planctomycetota bacterium
GACACGGGGATGAGCTATACCGAATTCAGTTACATGTTGTTGCAAGCCTACGACTTCGTGCATCTGCATCAGCATTACAATTGCCAGCTCCAGATCGGAGGCAGCGACCAGTGGGGAAATATCACCGCGGGAATCGACCTGGCCCGCCGAATGCGCGGGGCGCACTTGCACGGGTTGACCTGCCCGTTGCTGTTGACCAGCGATGGTCGCAAGATGGGCAAGACGGAACAGGGCGCCATCTGGTTGGATCCGGCTCGCACCAGCCCGTATGCCTTCTATCAGTACTGGTTTCGCGTGCAGGATGAAGACGTGATGATGTGTCTGAAGTATCTGACCGACGTGGACCAGGAGGAATGCCAGAGTCTGGAACAAGCCGTACGCGAGGAACCGCACCGCCGGGCGGCCCAAACGCGACTGGCCAGTTGGTTGACCGAGTTCGTCCACGGTCCGGCCGGATTGGCATCCGCCGAGCGTGCTCGACAGGTGCTGTTCGGAGCCGAGATCAGCGACCTGCAGGACGAGCAGCTCGTCGAGATTTTCGCCGATGTACCCGGGGCTGAAATCCCTGCTACGCGATTGGCCGAAGGAATCGGACTGTGCGATGCGTTCGTCCTAGTGGGACTGAGCAAGAGTAAGAGCGAGGCGCGGCGCACCGCCGACCAAGGCGGGGCATACGTGAACAATCGGCCCGTGCCAGCGGACTATACTATCGAGCCGAAGGATCTGGCCAGTCCATCGATCGTCGTGCTGCGCAGCGGGAAGAAAAAGTTCGGTCTACTGAAAATCGTTGCCTGATCCCTGGTTGATGCAGGTGCAGAACGCGGCTCCGCGAGGGACTCGTGCGCTGCGTTGCCGTGCCGCGGGGCGAACGGGCGGGAGACGAGGCTGGCGATGTCAGGGTGAGGCTGCCGGAACTTCCGCCGCTGCCAATTCGTCTTCGCGCCATACGCGTGACAACAATTGGGCCATCTCCGGGTCGTAACGCTCCAATTGAGATCGAATGAACGGGAAGAAATCGTTCTCTCCCCAGAACGCCTCCGAGCACTCGGCAAAGTATTCCTTGTGATTCGTCAGGGCATAAGCCCTTTCTACCCGGCCGTTCCCTCGTTTGACCTGCTGGTACAATCCCGCTTGCCTGGCACGCTCGAAGGCTTGCAGGATCGGCGGATAATCGAATCCAAGGACCTGGTGATGGTAGGCGTGGGCCAACTCGTGCAGCAGGAGCATCGGCATGCGAATGCACTCCTTGGCGAAAATGTCTACATTCGATATTTCAATGCAATGCGCCATGTCAGCCCGTCGTCCATGGCTGGCCAGCCACGCACCGTTCGGATGGTATTCTGCGCGCGGACGTTCGTTGGGATAGGTGGGCGACACCCAAATCGGTACTTTTCGCAACCGCGCGACGACCGACGGGGGCAGCCGATCGACGATTTTCCGAAGTTGGCCGGCCAGCAGACTCAACGCCTCCCGCGTCCGATCCAGTTTGGTCTCCAAGAGTTGCTTGCTAACCAACACATCCCAACCTTCGATGCGGCGATGGTCGTACCCGTCGATGGCGTCGAAATCGAGCTGCGGTGGCGGAATTTGTTCCTGCCCATCGCCGGTGGCCTCCCCTGGCCCGGAGGCAGTCTTGCCCCGGCCACTTTCTGCAGCGTTACCAACGCCGTTTGCGCCGAGCAAATCGGCGGTGCCGCGAGGTTCGAGTCCGGCAGCACCGGGGTCAGTCGCGGTGTCGGTGGATGCTGCCTGTTGACCGGAGGCCGGCTCCAGGGCGGGCGGCTGTGCATAAACGACCGCAGGCAACATCACTGCGACCAACACAGTCGATGTGGCAACGCGGCAACCTGAAGAGGCGAACTGGCCCGCGGTCGCCAAGGCGGTCTTAAGCAACCAAGGCCTGTCTGGTAACGCACGGCGTGATGTGTGGGGATGCAGCATGGTAGAATCGATGGAAACATGTTTGTAGGATAAACCGGTAGCTGAGGCGACAAACTCCTGCGCCTCGGGAGCAACCTCGCCAGAAGTCCAGTCTCCGGCAGAAGCCTGCCCCACAGTATAGCTCGAGCAAAGGCAGGCGCCGTGACCCGCCCCAGCCATGCCAGATCACCTGTGCCTCTGGGTTGCCAACTGGACACGGACAAACGAAAGAAACGGGAAAGGAACAGTTATGCGCATCACGACGGTACTGGTCGGGGTAATCGCCGGTTTAGCGACGGGGCTGGGTTGGCCCATCCACCGTGCTGAAGCGGAAGGGATCGCGGGCAGTCGACCCAACATCGTGTTGGTCATGACCGATGACCAGGGAATGGGTGATCTATCGTGCATGGGCAACCCGGTGCTGCGCACGCCGAATCTCGACCGGTTTCATTCGATGTCTACGCGATTCACGGACTTCCATGTCAGTCCCACCTGTGCGCCGACGCGTTCGGCCTTGCTCAGTGGTCGCCACGAGTTTCGTAACGGGGTGACGCATACGATTCTCGAACGCGAACGGATGGCGCTCTCCACCACGACATTCGTGGAATTATTGCGTCGCTCGGGTTACCAGACTGGCATTTTTGGCAAGTGGCACCTGGGCGATGAGGATGCCTACCAACCGTACAACCGTGGTTTTACGGAAGTCTTCATCCATGGCGCCGGCGGGATTGGCCAGTCCTTTCCGGGCAGTTGTGCCGACTTTCCACCCAACCGCGATCCCCAACGTCGCTACTTCGATAACGTCCTGTTGCACAATGATACGATTGTGCAAACCGAAGGATTTTGCACTGATGTGTTCTTCCGAGCCGCGTTGGGATGGATCAAACAGCAGCACGAGGCGGGGCAGCCATTCTTCGCCTATATTCCGACCAACGCCCCGC
Organism: Planctomycetota bacterium; assembly: GCA_003695565.1. GTDB lineage: Bacteria > Planctomycetota > Planctomycetia > Pirellulales > Pirellulaceae > Aureliella. The sequence goes on from RFIQ01000303.1 coordinate 2,862, forward strand.
ACGGTCCCATGATCGCCCCTGAGAAATACAAGCGGCGTTTCGCTGAGATGGGGTGGGATGAGGCGACGCAGGGCCGCTACGGAATGATCGAGAATATCGATGATAACTTCGGGTTGTTGATGCAGAAACTCGACGAATGGGATCTGTGGGACAACACCCTGGTGATCTTCATGACCGACAACGGCCAGGCCGGGCGCCGTGGCAAGCTCAATGGCAAACCGACCGACATCTTTACGGCGGGTTTCAAGACCGGCAAGGGATCACCCTATGAAGGCGGCACGCATGTTCCGGCATTCTGGTACTGGAAAGGAAAACTGGGCGAAGGCGTCGACATCCCCGCCCTGGCGGCACATATCGACCTGTTCCAGACTTTCTGCCAGTTGGCCGGCGCAGAGATTCCGGACGATATCCAACCGATCGACGGGCGGAGTTTGCTGCCGCTGCTCGAAAATCCACGGGAGGACTGGCCCGATCGCAAATTGTTCGTGCATGTCGGCCGATGGCCCAAGGGGGCAGACCCCAATGATTTCAAGTACCGCAACTGTGCCGTGCGAACACAGAAGTGGAGATTCGTGAATAACAAAGAGTTGTACGACATTTCGCAGGATCCTTACGAAACCACAGACGTGGCGGACCAGCACCCGGATGTGATCGCCGAGCTCAGAGCCGCTTACGATCGCTGGTGGACCGAAACGGTGCCGTTGATGGTCAATGAAGACGTTCCCCTGGCTGCCGAGCAACCACAGGCTGTGCGGTACCAGCGGCAACTCGAACAACGCGGCATTCCGCATTGGAACCCGCCCCCGCTGTAGGCCCGATCGCCGGCGGTCTGGCAGCATTTCCCCAAAACGGTGGCGGGCGTTCCAGGGCTTCCGGTTCGCGGCCAGTATGCGGCGGTGCGGCGGCTCCCCCCCAGTACCGCAGCTTCGGTTCGCGTTTATCGCTCTTTAACTTAGGATCGTGGAGACAGTTCATGGCAGGCGCGCGTTGTTCCGAGCAGGTCGGTCGCAACACCATGCATGGATGCCTGGTCGTGATTTGTTGTGTTGCTACCTCGGTCGCACTGCCGTGGCCCTCGGAAGTGCGAGCGGATCAGATCCCGCCGGTCGGCCCCTATGTATTCGCGTACTTCGATCAGCTCTCGGTGACGCCCGGCGATACGATCGGTCTGCACCTCAGTTCATCCGCGGCGGAAATCGAGGTTTCCGTTTATCGGTTGGGGGCGGAGCGACGATTGGTGCTGCAACAGACGGTGCAGGGGGTGAGCGAACAAGCGATCCCCGATCGCGCGTCGTCCGACGGCTGCGGTTGGCCCCGCTCGGTGCAGTGGGAGATTCCGGCGGATTGGTCCAGCGGCTACTACGAAGCCGCATTGGTAACGGCATCGGGTGATGCTCGATCGACAGCGTTCTTTGTAGTGCGCTCGGCCAACCCCGGCCAAGACGCCTCGATGTTGCTAGTCCTGGCCACCAACACTTACAACGCCTATACGAATTGGGGGGGCCATAGTCTGTACATGTACCACGACCGGGACGGGCTGCAGGGCCACCGGGTGTCGTTTGATCGGCCTCTTGCATCCCAGTTCGGCAAATGGGAGTTACCGTTTGTGGCCTGGGCGGAGCAGCACGGGTATCGACTCGATTTTGCGGTCAACACCGACTTGGAACTACGGCCTGAGTTGCTGCGGAATTACAAACTGATGCTCAGTGTTGGCCATGATGAGTACTGGTCCAGTCCCATGCGTGATACAGTCGAATCGTTCATTGCCGCAGGAGGCAATGTGGCGTTCTTTTCCGGCAATACTTGTTGTTGGCAAGTGCGGACCGAGGACGAGGGGCGCGCGCTAACCTGCTGGAAACAGTGGTACAACACGGATCCGCTGTTTCGCTCCGACCAGGAACATCTGCTCAGCACCCTGTGGAGTCACCATCGCGTCGGACGACCGGAAAATCGGATGACCGGAGTCGGGTTCTTGTGGGGGGGATACCATCTCAGCCATGGTCAATTCACCGATGGCAGCGGTGGATACACGGTGCATCGTCAGCGACACTGGGTATTCGAGGGAACCGGTTTGCAATCGGGCGATGAGTTGGGCGGGGCCAACACCATCGTGGGATACGAGTGCGATGGCTGTGAAATGGTGTGGCATGACGGACTTCCGTTTCCCACTGGACGCGACGGGACGCCCCAGGATTTCGTCATTTTGGCCACCGCCCCCGCCCGCTGGGCGCCAGGCGATTGTTATTGGTACGAACGGTTTCCAAAGGATCGTGTGGGTGCAGCCGTAATGGGCGTCTACCAGCGTGAAGGAACGGTATTCACCTGCGGATCAACCGACTGGGCCCACGGATTGTCCGGCGGGGATCCGGCGGTCGAGCGGATAACCCGCAATATCTTGGACCGATTGGGCGCACCCGACTAAGTCGGTACTGTTTTGCGTTTGCCCCCTGGACCTCCTCCTGACATGGATTCTGGGTTTCGGCGACTTGGTGCGCTGCCTCGCGGCGATCGAAAAGGCGAATAGGCCCCCCACATAGATCCCCCTGAATAGGTTGCAATCGGGCATTGTATATCCGACAATAAGAATCCCACGGAACGGAAAGGTCTCGAAAAAATCCGCGCGTTAGACGTCCTGAAATGTCCCGCTCCAGCGACAAGACCAGCTTTGATCCTCCCTCGGACAGCGGGGCCAGCTTTTCTCCAGATCCCGATCGATGCCCGCCAGGTTCCTCACGACCCGATGACGGCGAATCGTCTGTCACACCCAGTTACGTGGAAGATCGAACCTGTACGCCAGCCTCTACCGCGCAGGAATCTCCGTCCGAGGTGCGCCGCACGCTGGCCGCGGAGTTGCGGGCGCGTTTGAGGGTGCTGGGCAAGCAGTATTGCGATCGTCGCATCGGCAACTTCCATTTCAAAGAGATCCTCGGTGTCGGTGGTATGGGCTGCGTCTTCGCCGCCAGCGACTTGAACATAGACCGGTTGGTGGCCGTCAAATTGTTGCTCGAACCCGGGCTCGATTTGCCGACGAATTGGCGCCGACGGTTTCAGGCCGAAGTGCGCGCGGTGGCGATGCTCGAACATCCAGCAATCGTGCGGGCCTACCATGCCGGTGAAATCGAAGGCATTCCGTACTTGGCGATGGAGCTTGTCCGGGGTACGACCCTGCGCGAGATCATTAAATACTATTGCACCGCGGATGCGGCAGAACCAGCGCCGTCGGCTGCAACGATCGCGCGAAGGCTGTGGAATGCACGCGGTGAAGCGAGCGACGAGGGTGCGGCCGATGAAGAGACTGCCGAGTCGAGATCTGGCGGGAACACCTCGTCGACGTCGCAACGGTTCCAGGACGCCGTTTCGATCGGTATCGATATCGCGGATGCCCTGGCGTGCGCCCACAGCAATCGGATCTTGCACCGCGACGTCAAGCCGTCGAATATCCTCATCGATTTGGATGGGCGGGCCAAGTTATCGGATTTTGGTTTGGCGCGGATCGACCGAGAATCGCAGCAGGTGACACAGAGCGGCATGCTGCTTGGCACATTGCGGTACATGAGTCCGGAACACGTGTCGGGAGGAAAAAACACAGCTCGCGGCGATATCTTCTCGCTCGGCGCCACGCTCTACGAACTGATTACGCTCCGCCCGCTCTGCCCGGCAAACGAGCCGCATGAGGTGATTCAGTTCTTGAGTCGCGGGCGTTTCGTACCGCCGCGCGACCTGGTGCCCGATCTGCCAAGAGAGCTCGAAGCGATCTTGTTGAAGGCGACGGCGCGCGACCCTGCGCAACGGTACGCTTCGGCGCGAGAATTGGCGGACGATCTGCGGCGTTTCCGAGACGGTATGCCCGTCCAGGCCCGGCATCCCACCTGGTGGCAATCGATGCGGGAATGGGCTTATCAGCATCCGCGGGCCGCGATCGTCCTGGCCGCAGTGATGATGGTCTTGCTGCTGTTGGTAAGCGGACTGCAGTGGCACAACAGGCGGTTGGCGAAGTTGAACGCCGACTTGGATCGGGCGGTAAAGCGGGCTGAAGCGGCATCGCAGCAGGCCGAACAAGCGCGGGTGCGTTCGGAACATCTTCTCTATGCATCGGAAATCGCGCGAGCCCACGAAGCGATCGATCGCGGCAACGTGGCCGAAGCCGCCGCGCTGCTCAGTCGGTATCGACCGTCCGCCACGCAATATCCGGTCGACTTCGAATGGCGCTTTCTGGCTCGTCAGATCGGCCTGCTGGCTGATTCCATCTCGATTTCGCAGAAGCCGCTGTACGCCGTTGCGGTGAGCCCGGACGGGGAGTGCATTGCCATGGCCGGGCAAGACGCAACCATATATTTACGATATGCCGATTTGTTATCCCAGCGGCGGGAAATTGCCACTGGTCAAATCGAAGTCAACCGGCTCGCCTTCAGCCGCGATGGAAGCCGATTGCTTTCCGCCGGTGATGACGGAACGGTGCGCATTTGGGATGTAGCCACCGGGAAGGAACTGCTGAGCGTGAACTGCGGGGCGCAGCGTGTGCTCAATGCGCAATTCGCGCTCGATGACGAGGTTTTCTTGTCGGCCAGCAA
>RFIQ01000304.1 GCA_003695565.1 Planctomycetota bacterium
GGGCAGTGTCTTGGACGCGCTGGAGCAGAGTGGTCAGGCCGACAGGACGTTCGTGATGTTTCTATCCGATCACGGAATGCCGCTGCCCTTCGCCAAGACTCAGTTGTACCATCACAGCACCCGGACCCCGTTGATGATTCGTTGGCCTGGCGTGACGCAGGACGGGGCGATCGACCGGCGGCACATGGTTTCGGCCGTGGATTTCATTCCTACCTTGGCGGAAGTGATGGGATTCGATCCGCCCGATGGGTTGGACGGCCGGAGTTTTGCGGATCTCTTGCGGGGCGGCAGTCAGGATGGTCGGGACTACGTCATCAAAGAATACAACGAGAACGCCGGGGGCAATCGCAACCCCATGCGAGCCATCCAGACCAAAGAGTTTCTGTACATTTTCAATCCTTGGGTCGACGGCCAACGGGTGATGGCTACGGCCACCAACGGTACCGACACGTTCAAACGGATGCGGCAACTGGCTGCCCACGATCCAGTCATCGCGGCGCGTGTCGAGTTGATGCAACATCGTGTTTTGGAAGAGTTGTATGATGTTGCGCGGGACCCCGATTGCTTGCACAACCTGATCGACGATCCTGAGCATGCCGAGATTGCCGACCGATTGCGGGCGCAGTTGTTGTCCGCCATGGAAGCCTCGGCCGATCCGATCGCGGATTTGCTGCGGCACAAAGACGATGTGCAGTTGCGCGAGGCGTACATGCAGCGCGTGCAAGCCGAGGCCGATGCCCGCCGCGGGCGGCGGCGGCAGTCCAAGGCTCCGAGCCGAAGCGACGCGGGTGCGGCCCGCGAAGGACATGCCGGTTCGGCGCAGGAGCGCGGCCCATAATCGCTAAGGAGTGCCCACCGCTGAGGTATCCCGGGCGAGTCGGATGCAATGCACCGTGGCCGATGTCGGAGAACGGGTGGCGCGGACCAGCAGGCGCCCGTCGGACCAAGCGGGTAACGCGCGGTATCGCCCGGGCGGCAGTTGGCTCTGAGCGAGGGCTGTAAACCGATCGGAGGATGGGTCGATCCACCATATCGCTCCCCCGATGGTAATCCCCAGTACCGTCTGGCCATCGGTCAGCAGGTGGGCGGTACCGAAATCCGGTTCCTCCCATACCACGCGTTGGTTGGCCGGATCGACGGCGCGCAAGGCGGCCAGACCCACGTCCTCCCGGCCGTGGACTCCCAGCACGCGCCCGGCGGCAAACACCGGAGTGTTGTACTGGCTGGCTAACAACTGACTGCGTTCCAGTTCGACGTGCAGGGCGCGACCCTGGACGCGGACGATGGTCGTTCCGATGCCGTAGCTGGCCGTCAACAAGTACCTTTGGTCGCCGATCGGGATCGGTGTTGCAGCGTTGACGGTCGGCCCACGGCTGCCGAAGGCGAACTCGTCCAAGACCTGGCCGGTTTGGCACTCGAGCAAAACGGTCCTCAAGCGGGTGACGACCAATGCCAGCGGAACGCCGGCACTGGGCACAGCCACCGGCGAAGCGTAGCTGGCGTCGTACGTGGTGGCGGTCCAACGCGTGTGACCATCGGCCAGATCGATGGCGGCGATGCCCGCATCCTTTCCTCCGATGTTGACAATTGCAATGTCGCCCAAGACCAGTGGAGTGCTGCCGGCGCCGAAGTAGCCGTCGTCGGCGCGGTATTCCTGCCGCAGACGGCGATGCCACAGTACTTCCCCATCTGCGAGTTGAATGCAGACCAGATCGCCGGCAGCCCCGTAGACAATCGCCCGGTCTCCGGCGACCACGGGAGTGCAGCGTGGGCCAGTATCCGGATCGATCCCTCCGGCATAGCTGGCCTGCCATCGGGCTCGCCAACGCGGTTGGCCGGTTTCCACATCCAATGCCTCGAGCATTTCCGACTCGCCCCGTCGGTGGGCGATCAACACTTGCGACCCGGTGACGGACGGTCCGGCGTAGCCCGCGCCGACGTCATGAGACCAGTCGATGCCGGGCGCAGGATGGTCGGGGACGGGGATGGTCTGACCCGGGGGCAGCGATCCATCGCGGTTGGGCCCCAGGATCTGAGGCCAGTCCGCATGGGCGGCGAGCGTTCCGATCGCCAGCCAGCCGATCCAGGCGGTCAGCGCCCAGAGCGATCGGTGCCGCAGGCGGCCAATCCTCCTCTCGGAAATTGCCACGGATTGGTCGACAGGGGGGCAACTGTTACGGGGTATGGCCGAGTCGGAACGTGACCGGCTGGTGCTTGCACTCCCCCTGGCGAAGTACCGGCGTGTGCTGAATGATAGTTGTTGGCAGGCTGGAGTTTCGACCATGTGAGGACCTGACGTGGCAAAGTGGGTGCGGTTGTGGGGGAAAAAACGCGGGTCGCGGATGAGCGGCTGGTGGGTGATTGGTAGCGTCGGCGAAGCTGCCTTCTTCGGTGCTCTGTTCTTGCTAGGCATTATATCACTGACGACGGTCGTAACCTGGCAGTTGTTTTGGCCCGAATCGACCTGGTTGCAGCCCGGTGTAGGGTTCTGGTTGATGGTCATCGTTTCGGTGTCGTTTATCGTCATCGGGCTGAGCGCGTTCGTGTATCAAGTTGCACAAACCGTGGCGTCGCCCGAGATGCGGTCGGCCATGGCGATCCAGGTCAAACGCGAGCATTCCCGTCGGGCTAAAGGCGCTGCCGAGAGACCGGAACTGTCGAGTTTGCCCAGCCTGCAGACGTTGACGGACAGTCCCGGCGTGAAGCTGAAATACCGCCTGCCCATGCAACGTGGGGAGGGCACCCCCCTGGTGTTGAGTATGATTTTCGCCCTGGCATGGAATGGCATGGTGGCGATTCTGGCGGTCATTGCAGTCCAGGGTTGGGTCCGTGGGCAAGGCAACTGGGCACTCACCCTGGTGCTGGCTGCCTTCGCCGTCGTGGCGTGGCTGGCCACACGGTGGTTTTTCCGTCTGTACTACCGCCAAAGCGGCGTAGGGAGAACGGCGGTCGAGATCGATCGGCTGCCCCTTTTTCCCGGTGACAGGGCCCAACTGTACATTTGCCAGTACGGCCGCGCCGCATTTCGCAGCTTGCATGTCGACCTAGTGGCGATCGAGGAGGTGACCTACCACCAAGGGACCGATGTGCGTACCGAGCGGCGGGAAGTGGCGCGCATCGCGGCGGATATGCCCCCGGACATGGACCACTGCGCGTTGGTTGCCGATCCCGAAAACCCTTTGGAATTGGATTGCCAAATCCGGTTGCCAGCGGATATGATGCATTCGTTCCAAAGCGAACACAACGCCCTGTTATGGAAGATAGTTGTTCACGGAGAGGCGGCTAAGTGGCCCAAGTTTTCTCGAAGTTTTCCCGTCGCCGTGTATCCGCGGAGCGCCGTGTGAAGCGTCGAACCGAGCCAGCGTTGGGAGTCAGGTTGCTGACCCTGCAACCGCGGCTGGAACCACTCGAGCTGTTGGAATTCGAGTACCGCGTCCAACGCGTCGACCCGGAGGATGTGGAACGAGTCGAGGTGTCCGTGATGTGGTACACCGAGGGAAAGGGATCCACCGACCTCGGTGTGCATTACTTCGAGAGCCTCACCGATGATGAGGTGCAGAGGTTATTGCGCACCGAATCACGGGTGATCGCCACAACCTTGCCCGGCGGTCCGCTGAGCTATGACGGACAGTTGTTCAAGCTGCGCTGGTGTGTTCGCCTGCGGGTGTATTTGAAGGATGGCCGTGAGGTAACCGCCGAACAGCCGTTTTCACTGGGGCACACCGTCGGTCCCGCGGTTCGTTGAAAAGCTCGGCCGCGCGACAGCTCGCCAACCCGACGCGTTGCTCGATCCTCAATCTGGCGGATCCGGTAATGGACTGTTCTAATCCCTTTTCGGTCCGATTCGTCCAACCCGGTGCGTTGCCGTGGGTGGCCCCCGGCCCGGAACTGGAGGTGGCGGAGCTCCGCAGGCGGTTGCTCAGCGAGTGCAACGCGCGAGGAGCGATTATCGGACCGCATGGTGCCGGCAAGTCAACGTTGCTGCATCATCTAATTGACGAGGAAATGGGGAACTGCGTCCGTCTGCAAATGCGGCGGCATGCGCAGCCCTGGCGCCAGATACGCGGCATCCTGCCCGCGCTCGGTCGCGGTCAGCTGCTGGTTCTGGATGGATTTGAACAGCTCTCTCCGTTAGCCCGCATGGGAGTGCGTTGGTCGACCTGGCGCCGCGGGAGTGGGTTGCTGGTCACTTCGCACGGGCCTTGCGGTTTGCCCGTGCTGGCCCGCATCGCCCCCACGCCGGCCCTGGTATGGCGGCTTGTGCGGACTCGATTGCGCGCCGCGCGGGTCGTTCTGCCAGAGGACGCGATGGATGCCCTCCAGCAGCATGCTTACGCGCTGCTACGCGTTCATCGTGGTAATGTCCGGGAAGTTTTCATGGACTTGTACGACTGGTTCGAACGGTTTGCCGCCCAGACGCGGTCGGTTGTGTGAGTTGACCAAGGACGCGCCGCGCGCGGGGGGCTGCCGGCGAGGCTGTAGTGCCCGGCCACGCGACCGAGCGGTGTTGCAGTACGCAGGGACGTGATACGATGGGAGGTTCATCGGCGCAGAGGTTGGCCAACCGCTGGCCCGGGCCTGGGGCCACCAGCCGACTGCCGCGCCGCACCATCCTCAGCCAGGAGACGTCCGTCCGTGCCCATCCGATTGACCGTGGTGATCGCCCAAGCCAGCGCGCGCGACCAGGTGGCGAGCCAGTTGGAGGAATCGCTGGCCGCCGAGCTGATGATGGCTCGGGGTTTGGATCCCGTCATGGTCGCTGCGTTGGAGCGGATCGAGCCCGGCAGTACCGACCACTTGTGCTTGACCGGCTTGGGCGGCCCCGCGGTGGTTCTGGGGTGGTGCGATGCTGCTCAGGCGGCCAGGCACTGGCAGCGATTGGGATTGAGTGGCCACTTGGTGGAACGGGATGGGACAGCCCGGTCCGGACAACGCCGCGTGCATTACATGGAGATGCGACCGGGTATGCAGGTGACCGAGGTGCTGCGCTACGTGCAGGATTTGCTGGAATCCTACCGCACGCCCGTTGTGCCGCTGCAGTTGAACACCGGTCGCGCGGCGGAAGGCAACGCGGCCGGATGGGGGCCGGAGCCGATCTCAGGCAGCCCGATCTCACGCGATGCCGGTGGCGGCAGGCGGGATGCGATCGAACGCCACCCAGGCGGAACGAGCGGGACGCCGGCAGGTTCTCAGCCTGCTGCGCCGAGCCAACGAGCCAGCGAGCCCGCCGGCATCGAACCACAAGGTCGCCCGGCGCCGGCAGACGCGGTGGAAGAGCAGGGGGGGAGCGACGAGGAACCGGAGTGGGAGCATCTGGATCGCCTGGTCGATGATTTGGATGCTTCGGGTATTTGATGGACTCGGGTATTGGATGGACGGTGGCGGCCCGGGCAGCAGTCCGGGTGGACCGGCATGCCTGTCGAGGTGATTCCAGGACGCGAAGGGATGGTTCGGGAAATGGCCGAAGAAAAATGCAATTACCGATGGTTGGGATACGAATTGCACGATGGCCTTGTGCAATGGATGGTTAGCGCCCGGATGACTGTCGATGTGGTGCTGGCGGAGTCCAACGGCTTGTCGGCAACGTCGGTCGCCCGCTTGAAGCAAGTCCGCAACATCCTCGATTCGGGATTGGAGGAGGGCCGCGACTTGATCGCCTTCCTCGAATCGGCCGATACCCGGCCCTCCATCGACGTTTGCGAATCGTTGCGAGATTTCATAGAGCGCGTGGAACACGAGGCCGAGGCGGCGCAGCAGAAACTGGTGGGCGAATGCCCCGATCCGGATTGGCCTCGCATGCCACCCGACCGAGCGTGGAACCTGGTGCGCATTGTTCAGCAAGCGATCCGTAACGCGTTGCAGCACGCCGGGCCGGCAACGGTGCGCATTCGCTTGGGTTGGGATTCGCCCGACCGACTATGCGTAGATGTCGCTGACGACGGCCGCGGGTTTGATCCCAGCCAGGTCGATCCCTCGTCCCATTTCGGCTTGAGCGGGATGCAGCATCGCGCGCGATTGTTGGGCGGTGAACTGTCGATCGAATCCAAACCTGGTCAGGGGACGCGCGTGCGTCTGATCGTCCCGCGCGAGAAAGTGGCTTGTACCGACGAGTAGTCGTTTTGCGGCGGTGGGGTCAACCTTGCGGCCGCTGCATCGGCGGACTAGCTATTGCCGGTCGGTTCAGCGGTGATTTCCTTGAGCGACTTGCCGAGTCGTTTCTTGGCCGGAGCTTTCTTGGCGGCGGTATTGCCCAGGCGACCGCCCGTCGCCTGGCTGCCGAGCGCGGGAGAGGTCTTCAGCAGATTGGCCAGTGCAGGGTGGGCTGAGTCGATTTCCGGGGCAGCGCCCAACTGTTCTACGGCATCGCTGACGCCCATCAGAACGGATTGGCGCACGCCCTCTCGGATCCACTGGAAAAAATTGAAATTCTGCATGGCGGTCGCATCCTCGAAATACGTTGTAACGTCGATGTGCCTGGTCGTCCCCGGTTCGCGGTAGTTGCGATCTTTGGGGAATCGCGTTCTTTATCGACTTCTAGCCGAACCGCCCTGTCAGGGTCCAGAGCGTTTGCGACCGGGCGTGAGAGACGCGCCCGTGCGTAGAGGAATCTTGCGGGCGTGGAGAGCGTTGCCGCCGTTGTTCGACCGACGCGCCTGACCGTCTTCGCGAGTTTTTCTCATTTGGAGATAATTCTTGCCTGCCAAACCAAGGTCAGCGACGTCTTGCGGAAACGCATCCCGACTCCATGATCGCCCCAAGGGGTGCGCCATTTGGTAGCATAGGGCGCATCGAAAACGGTGGGGTTACGGACACCGGAGGATTCTTTCTAGAGGAGAAGCGAACGTGGAAACGAGACGGACATTTGTAGCATCGGGCGCTGCCGTAGCAGCGGGTTTGAGCGGGTTGGTGGAGCGGACGGCAGCCCAGCAAGGGGATGCCCCCGCGGACGTGAAATCGCTGGTCCGGGTCGGCGTGATGGGGCTCAGCCGCGGCCAATCGCTGGCCCTTGATCTGGGAGGAATCGATGGTGTTCGCGTCGACTACCTGTGCGACGTGGACGAGCATCGTACCAATTCGGCTGCCCGCCAATTCCAGGAGCGGCATGGGTACGCTCCGCAAGCGGTGCGCGACTTCCGCTCGATCCTGGATGATGATCGCATCGATGCTCTGGTGTGTGCCGCCCCCAATCACTGGCACGCGCCCGCTACGATCATGGCTTGCAAAGCCGGGAAGCATGTGTACGTGGAAAAACCCTGCAGCCACAATCCGCAGGAAGGCGAGTGGATGATCGAGGCGGCCAACAGGTTCAAGCGATGCGTGCAGATGGGGACCCAGCGTCGCAGTGCGCCGGGGACGCGGGAAGCGATCGAGAAGTTGCGTACCGGAGCCATCGGGAAGTTGCATGCCGCCCGATGTTATTACAATAATTTGCGCGGAAGCATTGGCAAGGGACAGGTGACCGATCCGCCTCCGCACCTGGATTATGATTTGTGGCAAGGGCCGGTGCCGCGGCGTCCCTATCGCAGCAATGTGGTGCATTACAATTGGCACTGGTTTTGGCACTGGGGAGGTGGCGAACTGGCGAACAACGGCGTGCACGCCCTGGATCTGTGCCGTTGGGGGCTGGGTGTCGACTATCCGATCCAAACCGTCAGTTCGGGCGGCCGTTACTGGTTCGATGACGATCAGGAAACGCCCGATGTGCAATCCGCTTGCTTTGAATTCGCCGGCGACAAGCACATCGGCTGGCATGCCCTGAGCTGCAATCGCCACGGGCCGGCCTATTTTGCCGTATTCTTCGGAGATCAAGGCGCGCTCGAGCTGGATTCCAACGGTACGTATCGGATTTTTGATCGCCGGGACAAGTTGGTGGAGGAGGGAGGCCAATCGGCCGGTGGTCAGATCGAACACTTGCACAACTTTGTGGATGCAATTCGAGCCAACGATCCAAGATTGCTGAACCAGCCGATCGAGGAGGGGCACAAGAGCACTTTGTTGTGCCATCTGGGCAACATTGCCTACCGTACCGGACGCACGGTGCGCACGCGTACGGAAGATGGACATATCCTTGACGATCAGGAGCAGCAAGCGCTGTGGCAACGGGAGTACGATCCGGCTTGGCGCGATGCTGTCACCATGTGAGCGACGACGATGCGGAGAGCGGAGATTTCGGGAGGGCGATGAGGGGGAAGGGCCGCGGAAAACTGCCCGACTTGGAGAGTCAGGCTACGAAAGGGACTGCGGGGTTCGGATGAAGGGCTGCGTCATCCGAACCACTCGTGGCGCGCGCCGATTCCGTCTTGGTGTCTTCGTGCCTTTGTGTGACAGAGGCAATTGCACTAGAGGCAGCAGTGGAGGTGTGCCTACGCGCTGGCGAAAACCGCCCCGGGCGATCGGACGCGCGAGCGGAAGTGGCCCCGACTCCGGCAGGGACTGCCGGGCTACTCAGGGCGGCGGTGCGGTCGGTAGTATCCGATCGATTCGAGCGCCTGATAGACCTCCTCCAGCGTTTTTTCGCCGAAGTTGGAGATGCTCAGTAGATCCTTGGGGGTGGCGTTGAGCAGATCCCGGACGGTGAAGATCCCCTTTTCCTCCAAGCAATTCGTGGTTCGCACGCACAGCCCAATTTCGGCTGTGCTCAAATCCAGCCGCTCGCGACGCAAACGTGCCTCTTCTTCCGCCTTGCTGATTGGAATGCGTGTACGCGCCATGGCTCGGATTCCCTCCTGAACGTATCCTTAGATGAGCATTCGACGCTGCCGGACCTCCCGCAGCGAACAGTCGAGACGCATTATACTGCCCGCAGCAGGGCAATCCAACATGGCTTGCCCTCGACAGACGCGCGTCTACCGCCAGTACCGGCGCGGCAGCGGTCCACGAAATGATTTGTTTTGCTAGCAATTCGGCATGGCAACTTCCCATCAACTACTCGACGGATTGAACGCGGCGCAGCGCGCTGCGGTGACGCATATCGACGGGCCGTTGCTGGTGCTGGCTGGTCCGGGCAGCGGCAAGACGCGTGTCATTACGCATCGCATCGCGTACATGGTCGACCAGGGAATACCGCCTGGGAGGATCGTTGGATTGACTTTCACCAACAAAGCTGCCCAGGAGATGCGGCAACGGGTGCAGCGCTTAGTGGGGCGGAGCGACGTGTGGTTGGGAACCTTTCATGGTTTCTGCGTCCGGTTGTTGCGGCGCTACGCCCGCCTGGTGGGATTGGCTGAGAATTTTACGATTTATGATGCCGACGATTCCTTGGCATTGCTGAAGCAGGTCGTGGCTGCCTGCGATGTGCAATTGACGCACCACACTCCGGCCCAATTGGCTCAACGCATCAGTTTCTACAAGAACCGTCTGGTGACTCCGGAAGTGATCCAGAGCCAGGAGCTGGCGGCCAGCGAACACCTGGCTGCAGAAATCTATCCGCAGTACCAGCGCATGTTATTGCGTCACGGGGCGGTCGACTTCGATGATATTCTGATGCACGTGGCTTTGTTGTTGCGCGGGCACCCCGAAGTCCGAGCGGAGCTCGACGCGCGATGGCCCTACCTGATGGTCGATGAGTACCAGGATACGAATCTGGCGCAGTACGTCATTCTGCGGCACCTCAAAATCGATCATCCCCACCTGGCGGTAACGGGAGATCCCGATCAATCGATCTACGGTTGGCGGGGTGCCAACATCAAGAACATCGCCTATCTGGAACGCGATTATCCGGATTTGCGGACCGTGCGACTGGAGGAAAACTATCGCAGCACAGCGCCCATTCTGGCGGTGGCCGATTTTCTTATTTCGCACAACGAAATGCGCAAGCCAAAGCAATTGATTCCTGCCCGGGGCGGGGGCGCGGCGGTGCGCCTGGCCATCTACGCCACCGGTCGGCAGGAGGCTGAGGATGTCGTCCAGCAGATCGAGATGGCGGTCGAGCAGGAGGGGCGCGAACTGAGGGACTTCGGCATCCTGTATCGCACCAATGCCCAGTCGCGATTGTTCGAACAGGCCTTGGTGCGGCGTCAAATTCCCTACCAGCTCATTGGCGGATTTCGATTCTACCAGCGGAAGGAAATCAAAGATTTGATGGCCTACCTGCTGCTGTTGTACAACCCGCAGGATGATGTGGCGTTGCAGCGTGCGATCAACGTGCCGCCACGCGGGATCGGCAAGCAGACGCTGGAGAAGCTGCGCGATTGGGCTGCTCGGGGCGGTGTTTCGATGCTGGAGAGCTGCCGCAGGCTGGCCGGAGGAACCCTGCGGGGGCGGGCCGGCAAGGCGGTGCAGGGGTTCGTCGACCTGTTCGATGGACTGGTCCCACTGGTGCATGGCCCGGCTGCGGAACTGCTCGAGGCAGTCATCGATCGCATCGGCTACCGAGAATTCCTGGCTGGCAAGTCTGGGGAAGATGGGGACGAAGCCATCGAGAATCTGGACGAACTGTTGCAGGAAGCCCGCGAGTTGGATGATAGTGCCCACGAGGAACAGCCGGCTCTGGAGCGTTTGTTGGAGGGGTTCGCTTTGCAAAGCGACGTGGACTCGATGCAATCGGGAGGGGACTGTGTCACGTTGATGACGTTGCACGCTGCCAAGGGATTGGAGTTCCCCGTGGTGTTCATCGTGGCGGTGGAGGAAAACATCTTGCCCCACGCCCGCGCGAAGGACGATCCATTGGGAATCGAAGAGGAGCGGCGGTTGCTGTTCGTCGGCCTGACCAGAGCGCGGGACGCATTGCAAGTCAGTTACGCTCGGCAGCGTGGTTTTTCGGGGCAGGGCGGAGGCGGTGTCCCCAGTTCATTCCTGATGGAATTGCCGCGTGGGGACATGCAAATCCGGGACTTGAGCGAGCCGGTCGAGACCTGGTCTTCCGCGGAATTCGACGAGACGTTGGATGGCGGAGGGGAGACCTGGGACGATCTGTGCCAGGACGATGGGGCTTCGATCGACCTGGCTGCAGCCGACGGGGGGGATTGGGAGCTGTGCCAATTGCCGCCCGAGGAGATCGCTGCCCGCCTGAGACGGTCCGACGAGTCTACCACTCGCCGCCAGGGGCCGGCGACAATGCGGAATCGGTCGCCTCTGGGGCCAGCCAAGCCTCGCCCGGGTTGCATCGTACGCCATGCAAAGTATGGTAGCGGCCGCGTCGTGCGTTTGTCCGGAAGTGGGACCCGGCAAACGGTTACCGTCGATTTCGGAGATGGGATTCAACGGACGTTTCGCGTCGACCACGCTCCCTTGACCGTCGAAAACAACTCCTAACCAGGAAGTGATCCCGCTCTATGGCCGAGCCGACATCGTATCCGAAGGTGGCCCAACTGCGGACCGTTGCCGCGCTGCAAAAGCGTCTGGATGAATTGGGGGTAGCGTTGCCCATCGATTCCGAGGTGTTGGCCGCATCGGCCGGGTCGCCACTGGCCCAACCCCTGCAGGTGGGCCGGTATACCGTGGGCAATCGGTGGTGCATTCACCCCATGGAGGGTTGGGATGCCAATCCGGATGGATCGCCGAGCGAATTGACATTGCGGCGATGGGGACGTTTCGGTGAGAGCGGCGCCAAGCTGATTTGGGGAGGTGAGGCGGCTGCCGTCCAACCGCGGGGGCGGGCCAACCCGAATCAAACGCTGGCAGTCCCGCAAAACGCGGCTGGGTTGGAAAAGCTGCTGCAGCGGTTGCGGGAGAGTCATCGGCAGGCGATGGGGAGTGAAGAGGGGTTGTTGGTGGGGTTGCAGTTAACCCATTCTGGCCGGTTCTGCAAACCCCACGATCATCATCGCTGGGAGCCCCTGATCGCCTACCACCATCCATTGCTCGACGCCAAGTTCGGCATCGATCCGGCCGACGCGTCGGTGGTCATCACTGATGACGATGTGGCCCGGTTGATCGACGATTATGTAGCCGCGGCCAAGACGGCCGAGAAGGTGGGATTTCAGTTCGTGGACATCAAGGCCTGCCACGGCTATTTGTTGCACGAATTCCTCAGCGCCCGCTCGCGACCGGGGCCCTATGGAGGTGATTTGGCGGGGCGTGCCCGGTTGCTGTTAACCATCATCGACCGCGTGCGGGAGGCGTGTCCGCATTTGGTCATTGGCGTGCGATTGAGCGTGGCCGATACGTTGCCGTATCGGCAAGTGGGCGACCAAGGGCAGCCGATGGATTGGGACCGTTCGGTTCCTTACCTGCACGGCTTTGGTGTCCGCCAGGATGATCCCACGCAGGTGGATCTGAGCGAGCCTTTGCAATTGATTCAGTGGTTGACGCAGCGGGGAGTCGAATTGCTGAATGTGACCTTGGCCAGCCCCTACTATTCCCCGCACCTGCAGCGGCCGGCCATTTTTCCTCCCAGCGACGGATATCCGCCACCGGAGGATCCGTTGGTAGGTGTGGCGCGGCACCTCGACATCACCGCCCGGATCAAGCGGGAGTTTCCCCGCTTGGCCGTGGTGGGTTCGGGTTACACCTACTTGCAAGAGCATCTACCGCGCGTGGCTCAGGCTGCAGTCAAGCAGGGGATGGTCGATTTCGTCGGCTTGGGCCGGATGGTCCTGTCGTATCCCGAGTTGCCCCGCGACGTATTGGCTGGCCGGACGCTGCAACGCAAGCTGATCTGTCGCACCTTCAGCGAGTGTACGACGGCCCCCCGCCATGGCTTGCCCAGCGGTTGTTATCCGCTGGATCCGTTCTATAAGCAGCGACCGGAACGCGAGGTGCTGGTCCAGATCAAGCAGGGGCCGAAGGACGCCTGATGCAGGGGAACGCCTGTCAGGCAGCTTTGTCCGCTGTCATCTGATTCAGTTTGTTGTACAGCGTCTTGAGGCTGATCCCCAGTTCGTCCGCCGCCGCCTGCTTGTTGCCATTGTGCCGCTGCACGGCCTCCGCGATGGCCGCCATTTCCAGTTCCTTGAGCGACATGGGGCCGAATGTGCGCAATTCTTTGCGCAAGCGGCGATCGGTGAACTGGCGTGGCAAATGTTCTTTGCGGATCGGCAAGTGGTCGCATAGGATGCAGGCATGTTCGATGACGTTGGCAAGTTCGCGGACGTTGCCAGGCCAGACATGCTGCATGAGTTCTTCGTAGACTTCGTCTGTAAACAGGGGCTGGCCCTCCCCGGCGTCGTCGCGGAATTGCCGCAGCATGAATTCCGCCAGCAAGGGGATGTCGTCGCGACGCTGACGCAGCGGTGGGACGCAGATCTCGAAGGTGTTGATGCGGAACATCAGGTCTTCACGAAACCGGCCTTCCTGAACCATCTGTTCGATGTCGCGGTGGGTGGCGCACACGATCCGCA
>RFIQ01000305.1 GCA_003695565.1 Planctomycetota bacterium
GGCTGGTGTCGGCCGGTGGTCGACTGCTGTCACTGAGTGCCCCGCGAACGTGCAGGAAATCTCCCCTGCCGCGCTGCCCTGCCGATAGATCTGCCACGGTGATGGATCTGTTGTCGCGCTTGAGCGGCACTTAGGCGTCATGGTTCTACCCCCAGCGAGCTACCGCTACACCGTGGTGCCGAGGAGCTGCAGGACTTGAGCTGCCGTGGTTCGTAATCGCTGCAGGATGCGGGCTCGAAATCCGTCCAGTCCTACCATGCCATCCTGGGGATTGCCTGCACTCCGATCGGCCGCTGCGCCGCGGCGGCTGCCCACGAGGTCTTCGGTGGTGCGGATCGTGGCCTTGACGGTGCACAGCGGGTGTCCAGCGTCGAACGTGATGGGATGACCGGCGCTGAGAGGGCGGGGCAGGTCGCACACCTGATCGCCGGGCAACGCAGCGAGCCCAGCCGCCGCGTTCTGATCGACGTGGACCTGGGCGGGGGCGTAGACCACCGCTTTGGCGGCCAAACCACCTGGGGTTGACGTGGGGGAAGGAGGGACGTGGCGGAGTCGAGAAGCGAGGGAATCGCAACCAACCAGCCGCGGAGCCCACGCGGCGAGATGCCAAGGAACCGGATTGCAGCCGGTATCGGAAAGCACCTCCATACCGGCAGTCCATCGCGGATTCAGCTCCAGCAGCCACATATCGCCCGCAGGATCCAGCACCACGTCCGCCCCCATCATGCCCAGGACTCCAAACCGCTGGTAGAGCAGATCCCCGAGCCGAAGCAGCCGGTCCATCGCATTGCGCGGAAGCGGAATCGGGCCCCAAGATCCGCGGTAGATGAACGGCCGAGGGCCTGGCCAATCCGCTGCTGCCCACGATTCAGTCACCCCCAGCACCGTACTGTATGGCGAACCGGCTTGCACCGCCTCGCCGTCCGTGGGGCCACTCCCGGATGAATCGCCGGAGTCTGTCGCCAGCGAGCGAAGACCACCGCAGCCCTCAGGGGCCGCCCCCACAGCGGTGGCAGCAGGGACCGTCCCCTTGCCACCACCCTGGCTTGGGCCGTGCACGATAAGAACGACGCCGAGAGGACGGCCGGGGATGAACTCTTGGAGGAAGGCGGGCTGGTCGCCCATCCGGTCGTCGCATGGCAGCCGACGTTCCGTTACTGACGGAGCGGGCCCGGTCAAGAGCTGGATGCCGAGCCCGCCGGCCCCGTTTTCCGGTTTCAGCAGCCACCGACCGGCCTGCAATCGGCCTTCTATCCGATCCCATTCGTGTGAAGCCACAGTGGTGGGAAACCGCAGGCCGGATTCGGCCGCGAGGATCTTCCAAGTTTCCACCGACCTCAGATCACGCATTAGCTCCGGTGGGGGGCCCAGGAACGGGCCGTGCCGCTGCAGCACTTCAACCAGAGCGGGGAAGTTCTCGACACCCCCCGCCGCAACCGACGGCAGCGGTTGGTTTTCGTTCTTGGCGACCCAAGCAGCCATTTGGCGGTCGACTTCCAGCAGGGGAGAGTTCCCGGTGCGGGTGGGAGCCGAGCAGGGAGAGGTGCACCAGGATGGTATGCGGAACACATCGTCGGCCAATGCACATAGGTCCTGATCGCAAAAGTGATCGATGGCAACAACATCGATGTTTGCTCGGCGAATGGACTGTACCAGGCTGCGAGCGGAGAAGCCGACGGCGCAGAGCACGAGTCCTCCTTCAGGTGGCGAGTTTGTTAAGTTAGCGAAACATCAACCGTCCGATCGGGTTAGGAATGTGCGGCTTATGGCGGAAATATTCGCTGTGTTTTGCCTGCGTGGTGGCACCGTTTTAGGCCCCTGTAACTAGAGTGGAAGGGGAGCGGGAGCATTTCAGCCTCGCGGGCCAGTCCCGGGTGGCCACTACCCTTGCGCGGCCGCCAAGGCACCCCCCTTTGGATGGATATGCCGGACCTTATCGGGCAAACGCCCAGCAAGTTCAACTCATCGACTTCGTTGAAAGTGAGATTCTGGAATGAGACGAATTGTTGCCTTGGCACTATACCTGGGCTTGATTGGAGTCATCAACCTTGCTGCGGCGACCAGCCGAGCTCAGGATTACGTAGGAGTCCTGCCCGAGATGCTCAAGCCCGAGGTGGCTGAGGAATTGGGTTTGAGCGACGAGCAGCGGGCGCAGATCGAGGAGTTGATCAAGCAACGAATCAATGCGGCGTTGGAGTTGGCGCAGAAGTTACGCGAAGCGCCTGACCCACAGATGCAGGCCGAAATGCGTGCCGCCTTCAATCGGGAATCGGAGCAACTGGGTTTTGATTTGTTGACGCCCCAACAGCAGAAAAAGCTGAAGGAATACCGCGTCCGGTGGTTGGGCATGCTGGCCCTGGCAGACCCTGAAATCGCTGAACAGTTGCGTTTGGCGGATTGGCAACGGGAGCTGGTAGCAGACTGGGTCGAGCGCGTGCGACGCGTGCGTCGGGGGCAGGAAGCCGAGCGGGTGCGAGCGGAGGCGCAGAGTTCGATTCGTGCCAACATCTCCGACAGCCAATTTGCCATGTGGCAGTACTTGGCTGGCCAAATCGACCAGCCGGCCGCCGAGCCGCAGCCTCCGCAGCGGGATCCGCCACCGGCCGAGGCCGAGCAAGACGCCCCCCCAGAGATAGCCAGCGCGGAGGCTGCGGGGCAGGACGATTCGGCGGACAACGCGTCGGTGCCGATCGAAGACGTTCGATTGGTTTTGAACTTCCAGGGCATTCCCTGGCCCGAGGCCATCAAGTGGTTGGCCGAGCAAGCCGATTTGTCGGTGCAGATGGACACGGCTCCCCCCGGAACCTTCAGCTACCGCGACCGGGCCAGGTCGTATAGCGTGCCGGAAGTCATCGACATCATGAACGCATCGATGCTCAACACGGGTTTCATCTTGATGCGCCAGGGCCGGATGTTGCGGGTGATCAACTTCGAGGAACAAGATATCGCTGGCGAATACATCAACGAGACGGCCGACCTGGTCGATGCCCAGGAGTTGGCCCGCCGGGGAGATTACGAGCCGGTCAAATTCGTCTTCAATCTGACGCGATTGGACGTGGAGCAGTTTCGCGAGGAGGTCGAACGCCTATTGAGCGTCAATGGGACGGTAGTCGCCATCCCGTCTGCCGGTCAGTTGATCGTCAGCGACCTGGCTAAGAATGTGCGTGCGATCAAGGCGGTCGTGGACGTCGCGGAAGACCCGAGCACATCGCGCGGTTCGGCCGTCCAAGTCTTCACGCTCAAGCACATCAACGCCGAAGAAGTACTCACGGTAGCGCGACCGTTGCTGGGCCTGGACGAAGGCGTCAATCGCAACGATCAGATCAGTCTGGCCACGAACACATTCGGTACCACCATCTTCGCCATGGGTGACGCCAGCAAAGTCCAGATTTTGCGCGACTTGGTGAAAACCATGGACACGCCTCCCCCCGAGGACGAGAATCTGGTCGACAAGTACGAAACGCCGCGGATTCGTCGGCACAAGGTAATCGGTGCCGATTTGGAGCTGGCCTATCAGGTGGTGGCGAATCTACTGGCGGGCCTGCCCGACGTGAGATTGGCCAAGGACGAGACCGCCAAGCAGTTGATTCTGCAAGCGCGAGAATCCGAGCATCAACTGGTGGAAGAGACGCTGCGCGAATTGGCAGGTGAAGCCAGTGACTTCGAAGTCATCCAGTTGAAGAAGATGGACGTGCAGTTGGCCATCGCCGCCATCAAGAAATTCTTCGGCTTGACCGACTCAGCCGACACGGCGAGCGGTGCTCCCGTGATCGATGGCGACATACTCGCTCGACAGGTGTGGGTCAAAGGAACCGAATCGCAGGTCGCCCAGATCCGGCAATTCGTCGAGCAACTGGAAAGCAACATGGCCAACACGAATCCGTTGGGCGACAACGTGCGGCTGATCCCCCTGACCGGCAAATCGGCGCAGGACGTGTTGCAACAAGCCGAATCCCTGTGGCGAGAACTGAATGGCAAGACGCGGATCCGCGTGATCAAGCGGCCGGAAGATCGAACGGGTCCGGCCTTGCCACAGAAGGTCTTGGCGCCCAACGTCAATGACCGCGAGGCCAGGCTGCAACGGCGGCAGCCCGCCAGGGTGGACGAACGGACGAGCATCCCGGCGGGGCAGTTCGTGGGATTTCCACAAGAAGCCGCTTCGCCCAGCGATCGTCCCGTCGACAGCGAGCCGTCGGATGCCGGCGAAGAAACCGCGGCTGAAGGCGGAGAAATCGTGATCATGGAGGGGCCCGCGGGTTTGATCGTTTCTTCGGACGACAAGGAAGCGTTGGCGCAGTTCGAAAACTTGCTGCGCATGCTTTCCGACCAGGCCCTGCTGGGCTCGGCCGAACCCACGGTAATCTACTTGAAGAATATCAAGGCGGCGGCAGCCAAGGAGCTGTTGGAAACGGTGCTTAGCGGAGCGGCCAGCAGTGGCGACGGAGGAGGAGGATTGTTGGGCGATATGGCCGGACAGGTCCTGGGCGGTTTCGGCGGCGGCCTGTTCGGTGCCATGCTCGGAGGCGGTGGCGGAGATGATTTGCTGGCCAGCGGTTCGGGGCTGGCCAGCGGCGACTATTCCATCACCGCTGATCCCCGGCTCAACGCCTTGATCATCAAGGCCAGCCCGGCAGACATGTACCTTATCGAGCAATTGATTGAAATCATCGACCAGGTGGAAAGCCCCCTGGAGATCGAGACGCGGGGCCAGGTAGCGATGATTCCGGTGATCACGCAGGATGCCGAACAGGTCGTCAACGTGATCAAGAGCTTGTACGGCGACCGCATCGAAGGAGCCGGTTCGAGCGGCGGCGGTCGAGGCGGTGGGGGCGGACAACCCAATGCAGCCGACATCATTGCCGCCTTGCGGGGCGGGGGACGCGGCGGTCGAGGGGGGAGCACCAACAGCCAGTTGACCGAGCCGAAAATCGCCATCAGTGCCGAACCGACCACCAACATGCTGTTGGTCGTGGCACAACCTCAGGACATCGCCCAGATCCGGCAAATCGTGCAGATGATCGACGAAGCCGGCAAGGAAGAAATCGAAGAGATCGGTTATGCCAGTTTGGATGGCATCGTCAGCGGAACGCTGTTCGCCGAGAGCGTGGCGCGCTTGTTGGGTCCACAAGCTCAAACCAACGTCACTTCCCGCGATGGCACTACCTCGTCCGGATCGTCCGGCGGTTCCGACTCGCAGGGAGACGTGTCGGATGCCCAACGGCAGGCGGCTCGCGCGGCGTTTTTCGAGCGGCTGCGTCAAGGTGGATTCGGCCGCGGGGGCGGTGATGCTGGCGGCGGACGCCCAGGGGGCGGAGGAAGCCCCTTCGGTGGGTTTGGCGGTCGAGGCGGTTTCGGAGGCTTCGGTGGAC
>RFIQ01000306.1 GCA_003695565.1 Planctomycetota bacterium
CCTTCGGCCACGGCCGCCGTCAGTCGCTGTAACAGATTGTCCAGTCCCGACGGCATGGACGGTAATTCCACATAGACGATCGCCCGGCGGCCGGTTACTAGAGCGGCCGAGTACGGGATAACCAGTGGAGGTGGCGCTTGATCGGTTTCGGGAGTAACGTAGCCCAGAGCCTCGGCACGCACCAAGGGCATGCCGCAAATATCGCATACGCCAGGATGGTCTTTAATAATCTCCGGGTGCATGGGGCTGATCCACTTTCCGGCCAGGCTGGGATCCATCACCCGGCCGCCGGCTGCTACGTAGGGTCGCACGACCGCGTGGACGAACATGGCCGGTTTCAGTCTTCCATCCGGGTTGGGGACATTGACCCGCACCTTGACCGTTCGCGTCTGATCATTGAGTACCGGTTGGATAAAAGCGATCCGACCGTGGAACTCCTCACCCGGATAAGCCTCGGTCGTAATCACGACGTCCTGCCCATAGCGAATCCACGGCAAGTCTGATTCATAGGCATCCAGGTGAACCCAGACCTGGCTCAGGTCGGCTACGGTGTAGATGCGGTCGCCCGTCTTGACGTAATCCCCCTCCTGCCTCAGCTTCTCGATCACTACGCCGCTGACAGGTGAGAAAATCGTCAGATGGTCACTGGGGGCATCCTGTTTTTCAATCTCCTTAATCTGATTTTCGGTCAGACCCAGCAAACGCAGTTTTTCCCGGGCGGCTTCGACCAGATCGATGGGGCGTAGACGGGAAGTCCCTCGATCGGTCTGGTACTTGAGAGCTTGAATCAATTCCTCTTGTGCGGAGTACAGGTCTGGGCTGTAGATGTACACCATGTGGTCGCCGCGGTTGACTCGCACGCCGGTAAAGTCGACGTACAGGCGATCGAGTCGTCCCGGTACCCAGGCGGTGATGTAGCCGAATCTGCGCTCATCGTAATCTACCTTGCCCACCATCGGAATTTCATGTGCTACATATCTGCGCTCCACCGGCGTCGTCTCGATTTGCATCAAGGCTCGCGTTTCCGGTTCGATCGTCAATGTGCGCAGACCTCCGGATGGCGGCGTTACCGGAATCAGATCCATACCACAGATAGGGCACTTGCCCGGACTGGGCGATCGAATCTGCGGGTGCATGGAGCAGGTCCACATCTGTGGGGCTGCCGCCGCGGATGAAACCGGTGTCGCACCATTTCTTGCTTTCGCCGACGGGTCTTCAGTCGAAGCAATGTTTCCTGCTCGGGCCAGGAAAAGCCCCAATAAGACGAGGGTCGCTGCGCCGGCTAGAACAATCCTCCAGCGGTGCCGCCGATACAGGTCTTTCCACCAATCAACATTCAGTGGGTCTGGCGCTGCCACATCCGTTCTCCTGTTGGTAAGAATGAATTGCCGGAGGGAGGTGCGCTCGGCCACCCTGCTTGGTATTGGATGCAGCAGGCGTACCCATTCTTCGGCTCGTCGAGCGAAAAACTGCTTGGGCGCCGATGTCGTGTGCCCTCGTCCCGCTGGGCCGATCGACTCGAGGAAGCAACGAATCAACCGTTGGCCGGTCGGCTTAGATGCATCACGAATTGCGTGATGTCTTTCAGGTCGCGCGCCCCGATGACGGTAAGCGTCCGGTTGCCCTGCTGCCAACTACCCACCAATTGACCACCCATGTCCACGATGCTGGTCGGTTTTCCATCACATAAGCAATCGATAGACTGTCGATCGCCGAACCACATCGCTTGATCCGTGTCGTGTTCAAAGACTGCCACGCAGCGACCATCTTCGGATTCGAGGATCGCTTGAGCGCAGGTACAGCACGGCATGTGAAGTAAATAGACCTCTTTCAGCTTCCATCCAGGAGGGACGCTGCGTGTGATCGTTGGCTCGTAGTTGAGTCGCTGTCCTACCTGCTGGATCTCCAACGGTTGTCCGTCATACGTGGCCAGCAGTAAACGTTGGGCTCGTCCAGGATTCTCTGCGAACTCCCGGGCATAGCGGGTCAGGTCTGCGGCCAAGTGGTTGTGCCTATGCCCACCGAACCACGTTTGAAAAGCGAACGTGCCGGCAATCACTGCCAGCACTACCGACGCCGCGAGAGCGGCTGATCGCAGCGCACCGCGCCCGAGGGGGACCGCCGGAGGTGGGGGAGTGGGCCTGCCGCGTTCCAACTGGGCCACAACGTCGCTCCAGCAGTCCGCCGCCTGCGAGTCAGGCTGTACCGCAGCAACCAGTTCGGAGAGCTTGGTAAATCCACGAAGTTCCTCCGCACACAGCGGGCAACGCTCTACATGCAGGGCGATCTCACTGCGTTGATCGGGCGCCAATTCGCCGTCGAAATAGGCCGACAATCGATCTCGAACTTCAGGGCATTCCAACCTTAGGGCTCCCAACCAAGTTCCTCTAAATACCGTCTCAATTCACGTCGCGCTCGGTTCAATCGCGAACCGACCGTACCCTCCGGGATCTTCATGGTGCGAGCGATCTCACGGTAACCCCATCCCTCGCTTTCCCGCAGGAGGAATATTAGCCGCAATTCTGGATCCAGCCGTTCTAACGCTCGGTCCAGAAGCTCGCGCTGTTCGAGCTTGTCCCGGGCGTGGGATCGCCCGTCGGCAGGGTCCTCAGCCAGAGTCCGCGTTTGCCGTCGCCCGGATCGCCTCAGGTGCTGCAGGGATTCGTTGATGGCCACGCGGTACAACCAGGTGCCGAATCGCGACTGACCGGTGAACTGGCCAAGCTTGCGGAAAACCTGCAAAAAAACCTGCTGCGTCAGGTCGTCTGCTTCCTGCACACCGACCATTCGTACCATCAGTCTATGCACTTGTTGGTGGTATTCTACGTATAGTTGACGCTGCGCCTCGCGATCCCCCCGCTGTGCCGTCGAGACGATTTCGACAATCCGGTCCTGCATGGAAGCCTGCGAGTCACTGAGGTGTTCCCCGCCGTCATGCTTAGATGCGGCGAGAGGGACGATTCTTCACGGCCATAGAAGATTTCACAGCCGCAGAAACAGGCGCGATCTGACGGCCAGAATGCGGGAGTGGTTCCCATCCGCAATCAGTGTACACCTCGCCAATCCTGCGTGCAGCCCTCAATGAGGCGCTGGCGTATTCCGTTTTTCCTGTGCCAGCCGTGAAGGAATCGATCGGGTGGCGCATCCAACAATCACATCGGGATCGGGTTGATTACTGCTGGTCAAATTATCGAGGAGGGTTTCCATGACATCGCGATGTAATTGGGCTGGACTAGTGTTGGTGGCCGCCGGTCTGACCTTGTACGGTTGCAATTCCCCGTCGGCCGGACCAGCTCAGCCGGCCGGACCTGCTGAACCCGCTGCGGGGCACGGCAGCCAGGTGGGCCATAGCCATCCCACGGCCGACAGCGACGGGCAGGCCCATGGGCAGACCGACATGGAAAAAATGCGAGCCGGACTGGCCAGTCTCTCTGCAGAGGATGCCGCTTCAGCAGAACGACAGCATTTTTGTCCTGTCAGCGGCGCGATGCTCGGAACGATGGGAACGCCGAGAAAGGTCGAGGTAAACGGTCAGGATGTATGGATTTGCTGTGAAGAGTGTCGGGATGAATTGTTAGCCGATCCCGACAAGTACCTGGCCAAAATCAATCCATAGCGGCGGACGGTCCGCCACGGTATGGTTCTGCGGCCGGGTTGTGATCGCCATCTCGGTTCCACGGCCGTGCGTCTTCCTTTCCCCGGAGGTATCTGGTGACGGCAACTGGTAACTCCCTCCGCGAGCTGATCTGGGATCGAGTGGCCGCGCTGCCGCTGCGTACGCAGCTGCTGGTCGTGATCAACGTCCCGTTAGCCGTATTGGTAACGGCATTCTTGATCTATGGCTTCCGTCGAGAGATGGGAGACCGCATCCGCGACAAACAGATCGCGTTGGAAGAGGAAGCCAAGACGATTCTGCCGGCGGTGTTGCAGTTGCGGCCACGCGGAACCTCGGCGATTCAGGCGTATCTCGACTCAGTTTGCGCCCAGATGCGTAATGCGGACTCACCGGGGCACCACATCGCTGTGTCGTTGTCCGATCTGGTTCTTCAAGCGAAATCGCACCACCGCGCGTCGCAGGCGATGTTCGAGGCGCTGCGCCGCGCCGCCGACAGCCCCTCGGCTAGAACGCGTCTGCACGATCGAGAATTGATCGTGGGTATTTCGCATTCTGGAGACGCGGTCGTGTTCGTATCAGAGGATCTGGCTCCCGTCCTGGATGCGGCCTGGAGCGATTTGACACGACGCATCGCAGGCTTGTTGATTCTGGCCGCGATTGCTGGCGGGATGCTCAACTTCGTCCTGTTGCGTGTGGTTACCGCTCCCTTGGGACGCCTGGTAGCGGCGGTACGCCAGATTGCGATGGGCAAGTTGGGGGTTCAGACCGATGTGGCCTCTTCGGCCGAACTGAAGTTCTTGAGTGAAGAAGTGAATGCCATGAGCAAAGCGCTGGCTGAATCGGACAGGTATCGGGCCTTCCAGATGGCCAAGGCGCGACAAATCCAACAGCACGTTCTACCTCCAGGCAGTCCCGTGGAGGGATTGAAGGTTTCCAGCGTATTCTCGCCAGCCGACGAGGTGGGCGGAGACTATTATGACGTGATACCGCGCGACGAGCGCCGCGTCCTGGTGTGCGTGGCCGATGTAACGGGACACGGCGTGGCCGCGGCGATGTCGACCATGTTGCTGCGAGCTCTGCTGCATACTGCCGCCGAACTCGAGCAAAGTCCTCTGGAGATGGTTGAGTTCGTCAATCGCCGCTTCGTCGAAGCAACGCTCCCGGGCGATTTTGCTAGTCTGATTCTCGTCGAGATCGATTTAGCCGATCAGCATCTGGAATACGTTAGCGCAGGCCACGAAACATGCTTCCTGATAAGGCAAGAAGACGGACTGTGTGAACTGGAGTCGACGGGTTTGATCCTGGGTGTCGACAAGGCCGCCGAGTACGAGTCTCGCCGGATGCCGTGCCGCCCTGGCGATCGTTTGTTGCTGGTGACAGATGGTGTAACAGAGACTCAGTCGCATGACGGTCCACTGTTTGGTCGACGCGGGATGTTGGAGCTGGTACAGGAATCCTACCACGCCTCGATCGATTCTTTTGCGGAACGGCTCAACCGCGCCCTGGTTGAGTTCCGTCGCGGCGCAGCGCCTCACGACGATGTCACGATCGTTATGGTAGAGATTGCCGGAAATAGAGCCAGGGAATCAGCACGGTCCCACACCTCGCGCGACATTGGCGTGGGGTCGGGGGGGCCGGACTTCTGAGCCGCAATGCCCGACCGGATGGATGATCCATCGAGCGGACGGTGTTCAGGTAGGATTGGCAGACTCAGGCGTTTCGGCGATTCTTGTTAGGGCGTGGACGCACGGTGGTCGCCGACGGTACAGGACCTCCAGGAGTGCGCATTTCAGAGTACGGGCACAACAGCGGGAGATCGACCGAGTGAAGCGTTTCTATTGTTGCTGCAACCAGGAGTTGTTCTTCGAGAGCGATCGGTGCGAAACATGTGGGCGGCAGGTCGGTTTCGATCCACAGAATCTGGAGATGGTCGTGTGGCATTCCGCAGACCAGCCCGTGCAGTCGGCGACGGGGCGCCCTTTGCGCTCCTGCGCAAATCGGTTTCCGTACGACGCCTGCAATTGGTTGGTGGACGCCGGATCGGATCGAGAGTTGTGCGTGGCCTGCTATTGCAACCGCACTATCCCCAACCTCCAGAAGAAAGTCAATCAGAAACGCTGGAGGGCACTGGAGCGAGCGAAGCGGAGGTTGGTATACAGTCTGTTTCGTTTAGGTTTGGAACTGGTTTCGAAGTGGGAGGATCCCGAGGGAGGTTTGTGGTTCGACTTCCTGGAGGATAAGCGGTCGGATGAGGAGGTCGATGAAGGATTCGTTACTACGGGACACGCCGGGGGCGTGATCACCATCAACGTCATCGAAGCAGATGCTCCCCAACGGGAAGCCATGCGGGAGTCGATGAACGAGCCGTATCGGACGCTGTTGGGGCACTTTCGGCATGAGAGCGGCCATTACTATTGGCAAAGGTTGATAGGGGACGTGCCCGAGAATCTGCAGAGTTTCCGCCAGGTGTTTGGCGACGAGACGATTCCGTATGACGAAGCGCTGCGCCAGTATTATGCCCACGGGCCGAGGAAGGACTGGCGGCAGTATTTCGTGAGCGCTTACGCCAGTGCGCATGCCTTGGAGGATTGGGCCGAGACCTGGGGGCATTACCTGCACATGATCGATACCCTGGAAACGGCTCAAGCGTACGGATTTGTTCCCCATGAAGCGGTAGGCGCGCCCTTCGATCAGCGTTTTAGCGAGTGGGTGAGCCTGACCGTCGCTCTCAATTCATTGAACCGGAGCATGGGGTTGCCGGACGCGTATCCATTCGTGCTTTCGCAGGCCGCGCGGGAGAAGCTGGCGTTTGTCGATCGCATCCTCGCTGCACGGCGACAGATGAAGCTTCCGGTGCGGTCTTAGGATAGTCGCCTCAGACGGGCACACCGGGCCGGCTGGGGCGCCGCCACAGCCGCCTGCCGACGATCATCCCGGCGGGGACGAGCGACCAGGAAGAACAACAGGCGTATTCACCATGGTGCCATTCAGGTGGTTGCCAGAGAATGCCACGGGGTGGGTTCGAGCAGGAAGTAGGTGGCTTGCAACGATTCGTGCAGGGAGGCCAAAGCCGTGCTGAGTTCTTCCAGGAAGTCGTGCAAGCCCGACCTGGTCAAGCCATAAACGTCCGCATCGCGAATCATACGTTTGGCATGCCCGATGGTTCGCAAGGGATCTTCGTTTCGGGGCAGCATGCGGAGCGATCGTTCCACAGCGTCCAGGCAATAGCCCACCGAGTGAGGCGAGTGCTCATCTTGCAGCATATATCCGAGCACGGCGGCCCCTTTGACTCGTACATGCACGTGGCGCCGGTAATTCTGGAACGACGCCAAGGCCCGCAAGACGGCTTTCCATTGGATGTCATCGTAGGGCCGCAATTCACCGCTCGATTCTCCCAGAAGACCGTGCGCACGGACGTCCAGGATCCGGACCGCCATATCGGCCACCTCGACATTCCTGCCCATTTGCACGAATTCGAAGGGTGTATCATGGCTCATGGTCCCATGGATGTAGCCCACCACTTCCGCACAACTGCCGACGATTTCGTTCAGGTACGCATACCTTCCTTTGCGAGCCAGTCCGTCGTTGAGGCATGTGCGGGCCCAGGCCCACAAGTCATTCAGTTTTTCCCACACCTCGCGGGGCACGATGGCGCGACTTATCCTGGCGTTTTCTCTTGCCATGCGGAGGGAGTTCAACACGGAGCCCGGATTGCGTGCATCGCCGATGAGAAACCGCAGTACGTTCCGCTCGGTGGCCTCTTCGAAATACTGAAAGAAGGATTCGGGTTCGCCGGGCAGCGCCAGCAGCGATTCCCACCCAGGCGAAACCGCGGCGGGAAGATCCAGCACCAAATCCGAATGGGTGATCAGCAGACGCGACGTACCGTCGGCGCGCTCGATGTATCGAGCCATCCAATAGAGTATTTCGGCGGTGCGGGAGAGAAGCATAGTAGCCTTCCTACGAGTCTTCGACGATCCAGGTATCTTTGCTGCCGCCTCCCTGGGACGAATTGACGACCAGAGAGCCCTTATTCAGGGCGACACGCGTCAATCCACCTCGGGTGACATGGCTGGAGGGGCCGGTCAAGATGAAAGGTCGCAAATCGACATGCCGCGGTTCGATCGTACCTTCGTCAGTCAATGTCGGGACTGTGGACAGCGTCAGGGTCGGCTGCGCGATGTAATTGCGGGGATCTTTGCGAATCAAGGAGGCGAACTTCTTCAGCTCGGTTTTGGAAGCATGAGGACCGATCAGCATCCCGTAACCCCCCGATTCATTAGCAGGTTTTACAACCATTTCCTGCAGGTGCTCCATGACGTACTTGCACTCATCCTCGCGCATGCACAAGTAGGTAGGGACGTTGGGGAGAATCGGTTCCGCATCCAAGTAGTACCGGATCAACTCCGGAACGAATGCGTAGACCACCTTGTCGTCGGCCACTCCCGCCCCAGGAGCGTTTGCCAACGCCACGTTGCCGGCCCGCCAAGCGCGCATTAGTCCGGGAACGCCTAACAGCGATTCGGGATTGAAGACTTCGGGATCGAGAAACAAGTCGTCGATGCGGCGGTAAATCACATCCACTTGTTCGAGACCACCGATGGTGCGCATGAACACGCGGTCTTCGTCGTCGACGACCAGGTCACGCCCCTCGACCAACTCGGCTCCCATTTGCTGGGCGAGATAACTGTGCTCGAAATAGGCCGAGTTATAGATTCCGGGAGTCAGGACCACCACCGTCGGGTAGTCTGCGGGGCGGGGCGACATGGACGCCAGCATGTCGAACAAACGGTTTGGATAATCATCGACCGGTTGAATTGCGTAATCTTCGAACAGTTCGGGAAAGACGCGCTTGGTCACCAGACGGTTTTCCAGCATATACGAGACGCCCGAGGGAACGCGCAGGTTGTCTTCCAGTACGTACATGGTCCCGTCCCGGTCCCGAACCAGATCGCAGCCGCAAATGTGAGCCCATACATCCAGCGGAGGAGTGGCTCCCAC
Source organism: Planctomycetota bacterium (assembly GCA_003695565.1). Taxonomy (GTDB): domain Bacteria; phylum Planctomycetota; class Planctomycetia; order Pirellulales; family Pirellulaceae; genus Aureliella. The sequence goes on from RFIQ01000306.1 coordinate 8,618, forward strand.
GCACTGCGGCCGGAAATTCTTGGAGCCGGCCAATACCTCCGCCGGAAAGACTTTGTCTTTTACAACGCGTTGCTCACCATAGATGTCAGCGATAAACAGGTTCAGGGCCAAGGTGCGTTGCTTCAGCCCCTCTTCCAGCCGTTCCCATTCCTTGGCCGGGATGATGCGCGGGATGATGTCGAAGGGCCAGCGGCGATCGATGTTCGATCCCTCCGAGTACACGGTAAATGTAATCCCCATCGCGTCGATGGCGAATTCCGCGGCCTGACGGCGTCCATACAGCTCTTCCCGATCCAGGGACCTGAGGTGCCGCAACAGAATCCTGGCATGTTTGCGGGGGCGGCCGGCGGGGGTGATGAGTTCATCATAGAACTTGCTGGCGTCGTAGGTCGCCAACAATTCCGCTACGGATCCCGACCGATGGTCTTTGCTTGGTACAGTCAATGCTCCGGGTGCCCCCTTAAAGAACGCTTGAACCGAATTCCACGGTGGTAATTATACGCGCGTTCTGACCGCGGTCGTGGGGGCAAGGGCCTGCACCCGCGGCGCAGAAGGTTCAGGCGGCGCGGCGTGTGCGCGGCTGGACTCCCTGCTGCGCAGGGAAGGAGAGGGTGGAGGGCCGGTCCTCCGCCAGCGCCCCCGCGGCACGCGCCAGACGCTCGGCGATCACGGCGTCGATTCGCCCCGCGGTGGTCACTCCGCATGTCCAGGCCACCGCGGCGCCGAGCTGACCGGTCAGCAATCCGCAGATCAAGGTCCGCGCGGCAGCCGACCAACCGGAAGGGCACTTTCCGTAAGCAGCAGCCAGACGTCCGACGGCAGCCAGGGACTGGCCAGGTGCGAGGTCCCCCGTGGATGTTTCGCAGGACACCGGAGTCTGCGAGACGGCCACGGGCAGGTTCAGCTCGTGGATCGCCCAAGCCGCTTCCAGGCTGGCGGCCAGAGCCGAACCGGCCAGAAACCCGTCCAAGGCGAGCAGGATGCGGCGTCGGTACACACCACAGGCGATCGTGGGTCCGACCAGTGCACCGGTCTGGGGCTGGGTGATTCGTTTCCAGGGCAGTGCGCCACGTGCACCGCTGAGCTGCGCGCCGGGAAGAGCCGTTCCATCGTTGCCGACGATCGGTATCGCCACAGCGGCGGCATCGGTTCGGTCGAGCCGTTCCAGCGGTTCCTCCAACCAATCGGCACGTACCAATATGCCGGGCCACAAGGTGTGGATCACCGGCGCGCAGGCCGCGTACAGGCCGGCATTGATCAGGTCCACGTCACTGGCGGGCGAATCGGTATCGACGAAAATCAATTCGTCTTCCAGGTTGTATGGGTTCCCGTAGGATCCGTCGTGGGCGACGATGATCTCGCAGTCCTCCGGACGGTTTTCCAAGACGCTGAGCAAAGTTGATTCCAACCGTGCGTCGTCCCGTTGGTACGGGATGATGATTGAAACTCGTGGCACGAAGTATCCTCCTGTTGTTCCGCCAGCGCCGCCATCGTATGTCAAGTCGAATTCGACTCGCGTACGCGGGAAGCGTGGGGGTTCGTACCTGATCGCGTGAGAACGCAGGCTGCGGCCGACGAGGGCAGGATGAGACCCGGCCGCCGTCTCGTTCGTGCATGCAAATCGGAGGGGATGACCGTGGGAACGGATGGTCCCCGAGTGCGTGACGTTCCGCTCGAGCTGCCTCTCTTACTCCATCGGCAATTCGCGTGCGTTGCATTCGACAACTTTGCGCTGCAGGGCCGGGCCGCCCGTGCGACTGTGTAATGCCATCGACATGGAACCCCTGAACCGATCAGCCAATTCGGAAATCCGGAGGGATGTAACGGACGGGAAGGATGGGGTAATGAGGCAGGAGGGGCGAAGGGGCGGCTGCGGTCAGGTCCGCCTCGTTGCGGCGCGCTGAATGGCTTGTCGAGCGCGCTCGATGGCGGCTCGGTCCACGTCCAGGTGGGTGACCATCCGCACGTGCTGCGGGCCGAAGGCCAGGCAGGCGACCTGCTCGGCGGCCAGCCGCTGCACGAACTGGGCGGCTGTTCCAAGTTCGGGAGAGACGCGAAAGACGACGATGTTGGTTTGCGGAGGCGGATCGAGTTCCAATGTGTCAATGTCGGCGATGGTCTGTGCAAGCATTTGGGCGTGCTGATGGTCTTCGACCAAGCGTTGGCGGTGATGTTGCAGGGCGTGCAGTGCGGCCGCGGCGATGATGCCCACCTGCCGCATGCCACCCCCCAGGAGTTTTCGGATCCGTCGGGCGCGGGCGATGGCCTGGCGGGTACCGGCCAGGGCCGATCCGATGGGAGCGCCCAGTCCCTTGGAGAAACAGATGCTGACCGTATCGAATCCTTGGCACCAGCGATGCAATTCGATCCCCGTCGCAGCGGTGGCATGCGGCAGCCGCGCTCCATCCAGGTGAGTGGCCAATCCATGTTGATGGGCCCACTGGCAAATGGCGTCGACCTGTTCAAGGGGTTGGATCGTTCCACCGCCTCGATTGTGCGTGTTCTCGATGGCGACCAATCGCGTGCGGACGAAGTGTTCGTTGTCGGGACGGATCGTATCGTGGAATTGCTCAGCGCGGAGCACACCGTATCGGCCTTCGAGGGGCCGAGCGGCCACACCGCTGAGCTGGGCAAAGCCTCCCTGCTCGTAGTTGTAAATGTGACAGCCGGCCTCGCAAACCAGCTCGTCCCCCGGCTGGCAATGCAGTTTAACCGCGATTTGGTTGGCCATGGTTCCGCTCGGTACCAGCAGGGCCGCTTCCTTGCCTAACAGGTCGGCTACGGCCTGCTGCAATCGGTCGGCGGTTGGATCGGTACCCAGCACATCGTCGGCCACCTCTGCCTCCGCCATGGCTCGCCGCATTTCCGTTGAGGGTTGGGTTACGGTGTCGCTACGCAAGTCTATCATGGCCATGTCAGCACCTTGGAAGTGGGGCGTGGGGGCGGTGAAAGGACGGAGGGGGCAGGAAGTTCACGGTTGGGGGCTGTCCAATCGGCTGGGCCACAACATACTGGAACGTCCCCCGTTTGCCCACGGTGCCACCGTGTTCCGGAAGCGATGCCTACCGGTGTCAGACGCCACCGGAATGGGACGGTTGGATCGGCGTGGGCCGGTAAGGGGGGCTGAGTCGAAGAAGCGAGAAAAGAGGGGAAACATGGGAGCAGACAAACTGCGACTGCGACGTCTGGTGGCCGGAACCGCTGAATTCGATTCCGGTCTGGCCGAACTGCGCCGGCAACTGAGTCCCAGCGGCGATGTGGTCAGCCCGCAGGGGCGGGCTTTGACCGAACGGGTGTTTGGCCAACCGCTCAGCCCGGTGGAGGTCGTCGAGCGAATCTGTCGTGACGTGGCCCAGCAGGGACGGGCGGCCGTCGACCATTATTCGCAGCAGCTCGATGGGCATCCCTTACCGGATCCTCCGGAAATCGCTTGCGAGGCGATGGAGCAAGCCCACCGCCAGGCCGATCCGGCTTTCTTGCATGCCGTGCGTCAGATTCGGCAGAACATCATGGATTTTCAGCAGGCCATCTTGCATCGCTCCGTGGTGCATCGACCTCGGCCGGGGGTGCAACTGGAGCAGGTTTACACGCCGTTGCAGCGAGTCGGGGTTTGCGTGCCGGGCGGCGCTGCGGCATATCCCTCCACCGTGTTGATGACGGTCGTTCCGGCCCAGGCGGCTGGGGTCGACGAAATCGTCGTGGTGGCTCCACCCACGCCTTTCGGCGCGTACAACCAGGACATGTTGGCGGTGTGCCACGAGTTGGAAATTCGGCATGTCTATCCGGTTGGCGGGGCCCAGGCCGTGGCGGCTCTGGCCTATGGCATCGAGGGGATTGCTCCGGTCGACAAAATCGTCGGGCCGGGGAATCTATTCGTGGCGCTGGCCAAGAAGTTTGTTTACGGCACGGTTGATATCGACTCCATCGCCGGTCCGAGCGAAGTTGTGGTCATCGCTGACCAGTCGACCGATCCGGCCTGGACGGCCGCCGATATGCTGGCCCAAGCCGAACATTCTCCGGGGGCCAGCCTGTTGGTGACCTGGGATCCCGAATTCCCTGATCGAGTCGAGCAGCAATTGGAGTTGCAGTTGCAGGGATTGGAGCGGCGCGATTTGACCATCGACAGCTTGAATGCATTCGGAGCGGTGCTGATCGTGCGGGATGTCGACCAGGCCTGTCAGACGGTCGATCTGATCGCTCCGGAGCATTTGCATGTGAGTTGCCGCGATGCCCGGACGGTAGCCCAGCGGATCCGCCATGCTGGAGCGACGTTCATCGGGCCGTACACGCCGGTGGCCGTGGGGGACTACTGGGACGGCCCCAGCCACACCCTGCCGACGGGCATGACCGCGCGCTTCTTCAGTCCGCTGAG
>RFIQ01000307.1 GCA_003695565.1 Planctomycetota bacterium
CGGCGCGCCGCCGCGGTTCAAGTACTGCTTGAATACCAGCACCATCAACGGATCGCAGCTGGACGTGCTGGAGCAGGTTAAGATTGCATCGAAAACCGGCTACGACGCGATCGAACCATGGATTCGCGACATTGAACGTTTTCAGGAATCCGGCGGAAAGCTGCGCGATTTGCGCAACGCAATCACCGATGGCGGCTTAACGGTCGAGAGTGGGATTGCCTTTGGAAATTGGATCACCGACGATCCGCAACAGCGACAAGAGGGGTTGGAACGTTGCCGCCGCGACATGGCCACATTGGCGGCGATCGGCGGCGTACGCATTGCGGCACCGCCGGTGGGGGCAACGCGCGGTGAAAAGCTGGACTTGGATCGGGTTGCCGAACGTTACGCAGCTCTGCTGGAGATCGGGCGGCAGGAAGGAGTCGTGCCGCAACTGGAATTATGGGGATTCTCCACCAACCTATCCACGTTGGCGGAATTGCTGTACGTGGCGGCCGCCGCACAGGATCGCGACGCGTGCCTACTATTGGATGTTTACCACATGTACAAAGGCGGTAGCGATTTCCAGAACATTGGACTGGTGCCGGGAGCCAGGATGTATTGTTTGCACATGAACGATTATCCAGCAGTGCCGCCACGGGACCAGATTCAGGATAAGGATCGAGTCTATCCCGGCGATGGCGTAGCGCCACTGACCGAAATTCTGCCGACGCTGGCACGTGGCGGGTTTGCCGGGAGCTTGAGCTTGGAATTGTTCAACCGGTCCTACTGGGAGCTGCCGCCGGAAGAGGTTGCTCGAACCGGCCTGAACAAAATGCGGCAATGCGTCCAAGCGGCTTGGGGAGAAGGCTGAGCATCGCGACGGACATGGCCTTTGCTAGGAGGCCTGCTGCCAGGTAGCGGAGCAGCGACTTGCTACCCCAGGCCCTGCTACAACCCCACCCTCGGTAATCGACACTCGCCCAAAATCAATGCCGCGCAGCGAATTTGAGCAAGTTGTAGAAAATATCACGGGCAGAATCCTCATCCAAGTCGATAGCCACTTCCATGTTGTCGCGCCAGCGACGGGGTTGGCGGCGGTCAAACACGGTGGCTCCCCGCGTTAGCTCTCCCCCTGTTTCCACGGCTCCCGCCATTTCCTCCCAAGTCAAGATGATCGGATCGGTGAGCATCAGCAGGGGCAAGATGGCCTGCAGGGAGATCGTTTCACGTCCCAGCTCTTGATGCGTGGCCCGGAAATAGTAAGGCAGAATGGCATGGAGCAAACCACCGACCGTAGTGTACTTGGGCGGCAACTGCTCGATCAGCTCCCAGCCAAAGGTCAATCGATTGGAGATTTCCAATGGAATCAGGCTCTTGGTCGTTGGCGACTGAAAAACGGATTGGGCAGCATCGGGATCAAAATGCATATTGAATTCAGCGGCGGGAGTGACGTCCCCTATGCCGTCGACGGTTCCACCAGCGATCACGATCCTATCGATCAGGTTCACGAGCGCAGGGTCGCGATTGAAAGCCATCGCCAGGCTGGTCAGGGGACCGGTGCAAATCACCGAGACCTGACCGGGATAGGTTCGCAGGCAATCGGAAATCAGTTTGTCGGCCGGCAGCATGTGCTGCCGCGAAACGGGAGTCCAATCCACGTTCCCCAGCCCATCTGCGCCGTGCAGAACGGTGTTGTTGCTGACCGCCGCTCCGGCTTCTGGACTGACGGCCGCCCCCAACCGCGGAATGCGGGGCGGATCCAGCCGCTCGACGATCGTAGACAGGTTTCGCGTGGCTTGCTCGGCATCAACCGTCCCCGCGGTCGCAGCCAGACCGACGATTTCCAGCCGAGGGTCAAACAAGGCCAGGGCCAGGGCGACGGCGTCGTCGATGCCGGGATCGCAGATCAACATGACTTTCCGTGGCATGTTCGCTAACTTCTTTCGGTTGCAGAATCAAGTGTGCATTGGGGCTCGGCAGGCCCAGCCTGTTCGGGTGAGCTAGTTTGTCGCCCCGCCCCGTCCAACCGCCGAGTCACCGTGCCGGGCGGCAGCGACGCGCATCCCCCCAATATCTTCAAGTGGGCGTCTCCAACAGGGAATTCCGCCCTGGGAAGCACTCCACGCTCCTGCGATCATGGTATACCGTATGGGCTGCCAGCAAAAGCTGCTGGTTTGTGTTGTGCAGGTAGAATTCGGCAAGAAGCGAGCGTCCCGCAATGCATGCTGTACCTGCAGCAGAGCGCGCCTGCTGAGCTGCCACGTTCCGCCGCGCCGCTTCTCTGGCCTGCCCGTTTCCACCCCCAAACAAAGAGCGTACGACATGCTGGCCATCGCACCGTTGACCGATATCCTGCGATCGGGGCAAAGCCTCAGCAGTGAGCAAATGCGGCGGGCCATCGAGGCCATGTTGACTGGCGAACTTCCACCAACTGAAGCCAGAGCATTTCTGGAAGCATTGGCCGATAAGGGTGAAACCGTTGACGAAATCGTGGGAGCCGCCGAAGCTTTACGGCAATCTATGGTCCGCATCACCTCACGACATGCTGCCATCGCCGACACGTGTGGCACCGGTGGCGATGGGGCCAAGACCTTCAACATTAGTACGGCGGCCGCTATCGTTGCCGCCGCCGCAGGAGTTCCGGTGGCAAAGCACGGAAATCGAAAGATCACCAGCAGCACCGGCTCGGCAGACGTGCTGGGAGAATTGGGAATCAACCTAGAGGCCCCTCCGGCCGTGGCCCAACAATGCCTGGAAGAAATCGGATTGTGCTTCTGCTTCGCACCCTACTTTCATCCCGCAATGCGGCATGTGGGACCTGTACGACGGGAGATCGGGCGGCCGACGATCTTCAACCGCTTGGGCCCGTTGGCCAATCCAGCGGGCGCCACCCATCAGGTGCTGGGGGTTGGGGATGCTTCGTTGCAATCGGCCATGGCAGAGGCCCTGCAGCGATTGGGAACGACCCGATCGTTAGTGGTGCGAGGTGAGGACGGAGTGGACGAAATCAGCCTGGCAGGACCTACTCGAGTTTTGGAGGTGACGCCACAGGCGATCATCGAACATCATTGGGAACCATCCGATTTCGGCGTGCAACCAGCCCCTCGAACGGACCTGCTTGCGGAAACCCCAGCCGAGTCGGCAGAATGCATCCGTGAAGTGCTGCGAGGTGAATCGAGCCCCAAGCGAGACGTGGTAGTGATCAACGCTGCAGCCACGGTATGGTTGACGGGGCTAGAACCAACTCTACAGGATGCAGTGCGGCGCTGTGCCGCGGCGATCGATTCCGGGCAGGCCCGACGTGTCGTCGAATCGCTGGCAACTCACACCCACTCTTCCGCGAATGATTGAGTCGGCCAACGGGCCGCCGCACGACACGATTGTTTGGCCCCAGCCGGGTGAGAGAACTGGGAATGCACCTGGCCCCTACAGGCCGGAGGGCAACGAACGAAACCGTCCCCTTCGGCAGCACTTCCGGCGGAAGCGAGCCACGTGAAGGTGCAAGTGCTCGCGCACCGGTGCGTTGAACAGGCGGCCGGGGCACTTCCGGGGGAAGTGCCCCCCGTGAAG
>RFIQ01000308.1 GCA_003695565.1 Planctomycetota bacterium
CCGGTGCCTCCTTTGCCGAGGCACGCTCCAACGGCAATGCCGCCGTGGAAGACTTCTCGCAACTTACCGATCTCACCAGCAGCTTTCGACCAGACTATGGCCGTACGACGCTCAACGGCAATGACGATACGCTGGACACCGAACTGACCATTACGAATCTCGGTCAACAAGCCGTCACGGGCGAGTTGCTTGTCGTATTGGAGAGTTTCACTTCTCTCGACACGTTCGCCTTTCGTCCGGATGGTTTCACCCCGGCAGGTAATCCGTACTTTAACCTGACGCCCGAAATGCAAGGCCGCCCGCTGGAACCAGGGCAGACCCTGCGGTCGCGTCGTATCGAGTTCCTCAATCGCTCGGGTGAGCAGTTTCGCTATCGCTTGAAAACGTTTGGCAAGGTCAATTCGGCGCCGGCCAGATTCTCATCCACGCCGATCGCCGTGATCGAAGCCGGCAAGACGTTTACCTACCAGGCCCTGGCAAGCGATGTTGATGGCGACCCACTGAGGTACTCCGTGGAGACCGGCCCTGAAGCGCTGACCATCGACGCTGCGTCCGGTCGCGTGCAATGGGTGACCACGGTCGACGACGTGGGCATGCACCAAATCACACTGACAGCGACCGATCCCTATGGCTTGTCCGCCAGCCAGTCATTTTCACTGGAAGTCGTCTCCACTCTGCAGAATCGGCCGCCGAATTTCGTCACCGATCCGGTAACCGACGCGGTGGCATCGAGCGGATTTGAAGTCGATACGCTACCGGGAGGCAGCCAGCCGATCGATAGCGCTCTCGTCGGAGGACCACTCGGACGACGCGTCGTAACGCTGGATCGAATCGAGTCCGGTCTGTCCGTGGTGGAACGTGATATTCAGGCCGGCTGGCAAGTTGAGCAACGCGTATCGACGGGCGATCCCTACCTGGGCGACTCCGTGTTTGACGTCGGTTACAGCGTCGATGTCGGTCTGCGGCCCTGGACGCACTCATTTGACGCCAACCAAATTGAAGGCATGGACCAGGCAGATCTCAATCGAAACGGAATCCTAGACCTGGTCGTGTTGACGTGGCAATACAGTAAGGAGGAAGATTCAACCCGACATGAAATCGTCACCCTCTTGGGAGATGGTGACGGCGGGTTTGGTGCTCCGACGGTCATCGCAAGCTGGACGTCCTCTGGCGGAGATGGGGCTCGCAACGTACTGATCGACGACTTCAACAACGACGGCAAGTTCGATGTCGTCGCCACCGACCGCCGTACACTTCAGTTTATCTTTGTAGCCGGCAACGGCGACGGCTCGTTCGCACCGGCAACGATTACCGACGTCGAGTACACGCTCAGCGATTTCCGCGTCGCCGACGTCGACGAAGACGGCACCCTGGACCTGATTGGCCGCACCGCGGTACTGGGGTTCGGCGCCAACTACACACTCGTATGGCTTCGCGGCAACGGAGATGGTTCGTTTGGTGATCCACAAACGATCGGACCGGCAGGAAGGGCGCCGAATTGTTGCTTTACCGAGCGCACGCGAGCTTTCGCCACCGGCGACTTCAATCGCGATGGACACGTGGACGTCGCCGTCGGTGGGCATGAATCGAGCATCCAAGTGTATCACGGGGACGGGACTGGAGCCTTTACGCAAGTCTTCTCCATCGACCCCTCCGGCGGAGCGTTTGCCCGTGGCCCCGATTGGATGGAGGCCGCCGACTTTACCGGTGACGGCAACCTCGATATCGCTTTTTATCACACCTGGGAAACGCGAGTAAACCTCTTAGTCGGCGACAGCACCGGCGCGAACTTCACCGAACAGATCAATCCCGTCATCAGCAATATCGACAATCATGCGGCCGGTCCGTCCATTGCCGACATCGACGGTGACGGCGACCTCGATATCGTGGCGGCTCTCGACACAGTCAAAGTTCTCATCAACGACGGGACCGGGGTATTTAGCCTGACGCACTACGAGATGGTCGATTTCCCCGGCCACTTGTCCGACCACTATCCGCCCAATGCCGACTCGGCAATCGGCGCCATGTTCGGAGACTATAACCGTGACGGCGTGGTCGACTTGGCCTACATGAGCAGGGGAGATGATTTCAATGGCGTCGGTATCCGCTTAGGAACTCGGCCCGGTGAGTTCGGCGCCTCGCGGGGAATCGCCGGCGTCTCGAATTCCGAAACGGATGTTCTGCCGGCCGACTTCAATGGTGACGGGGTGATCGACCTGCTATCGGTTCGTGCGTCCTCCATCATGCTTGGGCGGGGCGATGGAACGTACGATGAGCCGTTTCCGGCATTTAGCGTCCGCAGGCCTTCTGGCAACGGAAGCATCGCGGACTTCAACCTCGACGGCTTGCCGGATTTCGTGGCATCCAGAACCGATCGTTATTTCGTTGGTCTGTCGAACGGCGATGGCACGTTCACGGTCAGCGATGACCAACCCATTGAAGGATCGTTCTACGGCATCCACTTTACGGACATCGCCGACTTTAACGCCGACGGGTACCCGGACTTCATCGCGAAAGCCGGCGTCGAACGAACGATCGACGTGTTTCTGAATCAAGGGTCCACCGATCCAGGGACATTTACCAGGACCTTTCGTACAACCGTGAGCGCACAAGGGGTCAACGTCCAGGGCTTCGACCAAGCGCAAGCAGTAGGTGACTTCAACGGAGACGCGCGTCAAGATTTCGTGGCCGTCGATCAGTTGCCCGGCGAACCGATGAAACTGGTATTTTTTGAAGGAGATAACTCCGGTAGCTTTTCCGCCACACAGGAGTCTTTCGTCTACGGTGATAGCGATCTAAGCGGGTTCACCTATTCGGGTGATCTCGCGGCGGGCGACTTGAACGAAGATGGCATCCTCGACCTCATCTCCTTTACCAACTCCGGGCCACGCATCCACCTGGGAATCGGCGACGGAACATTCCGCACCACTGACCATTTTCTCGGCACGCCCTACAGTCAGCGCGGCCGCGATGGCTATGTTGTCGATATCAACGGCGACCGCCACTTGGATATTGTGCAAGCGCACCCCCGCACGGCCGGATCGGGAGGCGCTTCGTCGCTGAAAGTCAATCTGGGCGCTGGCGACGGGACGTTTCTGCCATCGCAGCGAGTCGGACTGCTGGGAACTTCGATCAAGCCCCTGCGTTTTGCCGACATCGACCACGACGCCCACCTCGACGTCGTCGGTCCTACGAATCTCGGTCCTGCCACCATAGCCGTATACGCTGGGACGCGAGAGGGACTGGTCGACATGCAGACGGTAGATCTCAATGCGGATGGCTTCGAAGACGTCCTGGCTCTTAACGAACACAACGACCGTATCAAAGTTTTTGTGGGCGACGCACTAGGTCAGTTCACTCGAATGCCCGATCTGCTCACCGGGCGCGCGCCGCAGGCCATCACGGCCGTCGATTTGGACGCCGACGGCGACGTCGAAATCGTGACCGCCAATCGCGCCGGTCGAAGTTTGACGGTATTCGATGGTAGTGTCGAGTCAGGCTGGACCACTCATACCATCAGGGGCGGCAACGGCTTTATCGATGTGGCCGCGGCAGACATCAATGGCGATGGGCAGGTGGACCTCATCGCGATTGATGACTCTTCGCAAGCTGCCTGGGTTTTCCTTGGCAACAATACCCTTGCGCCAGAAATGCCCGCTCCCGTGCCGTTGGGCGATACTCCCGGTGAATTGGCGATCGGCGATGCAACCGGCGATGGGATTCCCGACCTGGCCATCACGTTACCTGAAACCAGTCGCGTGATCGTTTTGCCCGGCTTGGGAAATGGACAATTTGACAATCCGTTCTATGTCCATACCGCTGCCGCAGCGAGTGACGTGGCGATCATCGACTTCAACGCCGATACCAAGCCGGATCTGGTCGCCACGCTACCCGCAATTGGCCAAGTCAGCGTCCATTACAATCTTGGTGGTCAACAGTTTGCGAAGGCTCAGTTGATCCGCGTCGGCGATTCCCCGCGCCGCGTGGAACTCGGAGACGTTGACGAAGATGGCCGACTCGATCTGATCGTCGCCAATCAGGGAGATGGTTCGGTCAGTGTCATCTACAGTCGCTTTAATCCCAATGAAGTGTATCGCTACGACGCAGACGCAATTGACCCCGACGGCGATGCGATCACCTATAGTTTGGTCGATGGTCCCGGCGGCCTGTTGATCGATGCCAC